>CAXHHS010000789.1:0-3844 GCA_964015645.1 uncultured bacterium | reverse complement strand
ACTGTTTCAAGTAGCAGATTTTAACCCGCTGCGTGCAAGAATTTACATTCCGGACAAAGATATGGGACGCGTTTTTGAAGGGCAGAAAGCCCGGATTACCATCGAATCCCAGCAGGAGAAAGAATTTGATGGCGTCGTAAAAATGATTAGCCCGATTGTTGACCCTGCCAGCGGCACAGTGAAAGTAACGATTGATATTGCAGACCACCAAAACAAGTTAAAGCCCGGTAATTTCGTCTCCGTTTACATCACAACGGAAACCCATAAAAACACCCTGATTATTCCTAAAAAGGCTTTGATATTGGAAAGCGAATCCAACCAGGTTTTTGTAAATCGCGATGGCGTTGCCACTAAAATTTCCCTGGAGTTAGGATTTATCTCCGGGGATAATGTTGAAGTGCTCTCCGGGTTAAGCGAAGGCAGCGAAGTTGTAACACTGGGACAGGAAGGGTTACGACAGGGTTTACCGATTCGCACTGCGGGAGAAACCCTTGCCGCAACATCAACAGACTCCGCTTCCAAAGCGATAACTACTGAAAACCAGGGAGGCGAAAAAAACGGTTTGGGCGATGACAGACGCCAACGAGGCCGTTTCGGAGATAGCCCTCCCGATCCCGAACGCTTAAAACGGATGGAAGCGCGCCTGATGCAAAACCCCGAAGTCCGCAAAGAATATGAAAAGCGGCTGAAAGAAGACCCGGAACTGAAAAATGACCCGCAAAAGAAAATGGCCTTCTTCCGGGAAATATTTCGGAAAATGAGAGGAAATTAGTTATTCCGATGAACATCTCCGAATTTTCCGTCAAAAGACCGATTACCATGCTGATGGTGATTTTGAGCGCCATTGTGCTGGGCGCTTTGGCGTTACAACGATTGCCGCTGACGTTTTATCCCGATATTTCGTCCTCCACATTGAGAATTTCCATTCCCTTCACCTCTTCCTCTCCCCAGGAGGTAGAGCGGCTGATCGTTCGCCCGATTGAAGATGTTATGGGCACACTGTCTCACCTGGAAACAATCCGTTCCTCCGCTTCCGCAAACGAAGCAAATATCGCAATCGAATTTATGGATGGCACTGATATGGGTCTTGCGTCGGTGGAAGTACGCGACCGCCTGGATCGCGTTCGCCCGCAATTACCGGAGGATGTTGATCGCATTTTTATTCGGCGCTGGCAATCTTCGGATCGCCCGGTATTGGAATTTAGCCTCGCCTGGGAAAAATCAACCGATGCGTTATACGACCTCATCAACAAAGTGATTATTCCCAAAATACAGCGCGTCGATGGCGTGGCCAGCGTGGAAATTGAAGGAATGTCCCAACGGCAGGTATTGATCGACCTGGATTTGGAGCGAATGCGCGCTCACAATATCGATTTTTATAATTTGAGTCAAAGCCTCCGTACCAACAACATCAATCTCTCCGGCGGCACTGTTTTTGACGCTGGTCGAGAATACACCGTTCGCATCATCGGCGAGTTCAAAAGCCTCAACGAAATTGAGCAGGTCCCAATTGGCAACACAAAGCTGGTATTGAGCGATGTCGCTGACGTCAAATTCGATTATCCTGAAAAAACACGCTTTCAACGCCTGAATCGCAACGACGCAGTTGTGTTAGAGGTTTTTAAAACCGCATCCGGGAATGTTGTCGCAGTTGCCCAAAGCGCAAAAAAACTCCTGGAAGCGCTGCGGGAAACGCCGGAGCTTGCCGGTTCGGATATGCAGATATTCCGCGATCAATCGAAGGATATTCTCAACAGCCTTAAGAACCTTGCCCTGGCCGGAATTTTCGGCGGCATATTGGCGACCCTGATGCTGTTTCTGTTCCTGCGAAAAGTTCGCAGCACGTTGATTATTGGTATGGCCATACCGATTTCGATTATCACCACATTTTTGCTGATGTATATTATGCGATTGGCGCCATTTCACTCTACAATTACCATCAACCTGGTTTCCTTATCCGGGTTGATGTTTGCCGTGGGAATGCTAGTGGATCCGGCGGTTGTGGTATTGGAAAATATTTTTCGCCACAAGCAAGAAGAAGGATTAAAAGCCCGGGAAGCAGCCATTACCGGGGCGAAAGAAGTTTCCGTTGCGGTTATTTCCGCCACACTTACCACCGTCATCGTTTTTGTGCCGTTAGTGTTTATGTCGGAAACCAGCATGGGGCGATTTATGAAAGATTTCGGTATCGCCATCGTGAATGCAACGGTAGCCAGCCTCATCATCAGTTTAACACTGATTCCGCTGGCGTCCTCACGGTTATTTACCGGCGAGGAAAAACCACGCGCCCGCCTGATGGTGCGAATGAGCGATTCTTACGGATTTGCGATTATCAATGTAATCAAATACCGCTTTGCAGCGTTACTGGTGTTTTTGTTAGTGGGTTTTGGCGCCTGGAATCTCTATCAAAATATCGATCGCGACTACGCTCCACGCACACCGGAACGCCGGATGGATATCACTGTAGAATTAGATCGAAACTATTCTTTAAACGAAGCACAAGCTCTATTCGACAGCACGGAAGCAACCTTGCTCGCCAAAAAGGAGAAACTGGAAATCTCCCAGGTTGCCAGCCGTTTTCGTAAAACCGGCGGGCGCTTGAGCGTTTATTTCACCCCGGAAGAAACGGCCAAAAAGAACACCACTGCCTTGTATTCCGATGTGCGCGCCGAACTCCCGGAGATTCCCGGCGTACGCTTTAAAATCGGCAGAATGCGCGGGCGCAGCGGGAGCACGATGGGCGTAAGCGTGGATTTGAAGGGAAAAAGCACCGATGTGCTAATCGCCTATGCCGAAGAAATTCGCAGCCTGTTACAGGATATTCCCGGCGTAAAAGACCTCGATACCTCCATGGAACGCGGCGATGAGGAAGTGCGCGTTAGTGTAAATCGCGAGCGAGCGCAACGTTATGGCCTTTCTGCTGAACAAGTTGCCCGCTCTGTTGCTGTTGCGCTGAGCAGCCGGGCAAACTCGCGTTTTAAAACCCAGGATAAAGAAGTTGACATCCTGGTACAATTAGCAGCAGAAGACCGCGTTAGTTTGCAGCAATTGGAAAACCTGGCATTTCAAAACAATCGTGATGAAATGGTGCAACTCGGCACAGTTGCCAATTTCGAAATCCGCAAAGGCCCGGAAGCGATTAAACGGGAAGATCGCCAAACCACCATTTCCGTTTTCGCCAACACCGAGCAGAGAGGGATGCTCAGCGTCAGCCAGGAAATTACCACCCGTATGGCATCAGTAGAACTGCCGCCCGGTTATAGCTGGAGTTTAGGACGCAATTGGATGCTGATGCGCCAAATGGAAACGGAATCCAATTTTGCCATTATCCTGGCAATTATCCTGGTTTACATCGTGATGGCATCGCTGTTCGAATCTTTCATTCATCCCTTTACAATTATTTTTACCGTTCCGTTTGCGCTTATCGGAGTATTTTTTATGTTTTGGATAACCAATACCAATTTAACGAATATGGCGTATTTGGGTATCATCCTGGTATGCGGGCTGGTAGTAAACAACGGCATTATTTTGATTGATGCCATCAATAAAATGCGGCGGAATGGCGTGGAGCGCGGTGAAGCGATTCGCCGGGGCGGGCGCAATCGCATCCGGCCAATATTGATGACGACGTTAACCACTCTTATCGGCTTAACCCCGATGGTCGCCCCGGCATTATTCCCGGAAATTTTTGGCCCGCAGGAAGGCCGCGCAGCCACTTACACCCCGGTTGGCCTCGCGGTAGTTGGCGGCCTTCTTACCAGCACCCCGCTTACACTGTTTCTAATGCCGGTATTATATGTCTGTCTCTTATACACATCTCCGAGCCCACGAGACTCCATTGCAT
>CAXHHS010000788.1:0-3848 GCA_964015645.1 uncultured bacterium | reverse complement strand
TACGAGATGCAATGGAGTCTCGTGGGCTCGGAGATGTGTAGAAGAGACAGCCCTCAACCTGGGCAATCTCGATACTCCGGGTATTTTGTTGCCAATGTGCAACCGTTCTTTCTACGATTTCCAATGGATGCAACAGTTTAATATTCATAGCAAAAGAAAGGCGGGAGTGATAGACAAAGGGGGTTTCGGTCGCCATGGCATCCTGGTATTTTCCAAAATGCTGAAGATAATGTTCCAGAAAAAAATCGAGTAGTTGCAGCGATTCCGAACGTGAGATTGGCCAGGGGAAATTTTGCGGATCGATATTACCAATCGTTTTTACACCCATGTTCCGAATCATTCGTACAATGCTTGATACATCATGGCAAAATAGCAACGGCGGCTTAATTGTGATATTTGGGGGAAGCGATTTACGATTTTCAGCATCAAAATTCCAGCGGCCGGCGACCGGGCGGCTACCATCCATTAAAATGTTGAACTTCCGGCGAATATGGCGATAAAAATCCTCCATCACATATCGTTTGCGGTTTTTGAAAAAATCGCCGGCGGCTTCACGCGATGTCAAAAAATGTTCCGAATCGTAAGCCTGTACCGGAATTTCCAAATCCGCAGCAAACTGATTTAGCTGGCGGTCGAGGCGATATTCATCCGGGAGCTGGTACTCAAATCGAGCAACATTATTTTCCCGAATAATTTTCCGGATATTTTCTTCGAAGGATTGGCGGTTCTTTTCATCATCTAATTGTAAATAGGCAACGGTATGCCCTTGTGTCCGCAACTGTTGGGCAAACCGGCGCATTGCTGCAAAAAAACCGGCTATTTTCTGAATATGGTGAGTTACGTAAACGGTTTCCGGTAAAATTTCCATCATCATATAAGTAATGGATGGGTTTACCGTTTTAAACCAACTGTGGCTTTGGTTGAGTTGGTCACCTAAAATTAGCCGGGCAATTTTTGCCATAATTCGAATCTGCAAATGTAATTTAGTTCAAGCTCGACATTTATAACACTCAAAGCGTTTCCTTGAGCGTAATGAGCGTTTTAGTGTAGCGATTTAAAGTGCTCAAAACAAGCGAAATTTGAAATATCGCTCATACCGCTTATTTTCTGGTGGTTTTGTCGGCGGGAATTTCGAAAATTTTCAATCTCTATCGGGGGAGCCGCCTGCCTCTACCAATACTGTTAAAAATTCATCGGGAATATTTGCTGAAAGGAGCTTCTCTACCAATTCGACATCGGAGGCAAGGCGGGCGATGTCTCCCAACAGCGTCAGGTGAATTTTCGGATCATTCGCAGGGCTGAGGAGCACAAAAAATAAGCAGGAACGCTCTTTATCGAACGCGCTTAACTCAATTCCCCGGGAAACTCTAATCACCATACAAAGCGGCTCTTTTAAACCATCGCAATGCGTATGCGGTACTGCAACACCATGCCGGAGAACTGTAGGCATTTCTCGCTCTCGTTTAATAAGTAATTGCATTGTTTTTTCTTGCGGAATTTCCGGTTGAATAGCTGCTGCACGCTGAATGGCGTTGGCAAGCAGCTTCTCAAATTGATCTGTATCAGATTCCCAAATAAGCTCGCGCCGAACAAAAAACGGCAAATGATGTGACAGTTGGTGAAAAAGCAGCGCTTCCCCTTCCCCGCTCCATTCGAACGAATGAAATTTTAACTGATCATCCTGAAAAGACATTAAAGGAATTGTATCGGCAAATGAGCGGCTTTCAACCTGCTCAATACGGCTGCGAATTAATACTGATTCGCGATTTTGTAAATCGTAGGCCACAATTGAAGGTTTCGGCAAACTTGTCCAAATTGGTGTTCCGAGCGCTTTAATCCGTCCATCCGGCTCAGATTCCGGCGTGGACCAGCGGAACAAGCGATCGCGCTTTACAAACTCCGACCACTTCTCGCAAATTAGCTGGTTTAAGTCCCGGTTATCAGTTAATGCAATGACGTTGCCTAACATTGTGCGATATTCATCCGGCACGGTTTCTACGGAAAGCGCATTGCCCTGGAATGCCAGCAGGTTTTGTGCGCTGGCACTACGGACGGCATCGGCATTCGTATCGACCAAAACGCAAGTTTTACCGGTTGTTTTGCCGATAAACGTTGCAACTTTTCGAGCAAAAAAATGCGCGCCAATTATTAACCATCCTTCTTGCGGAGGGGCTTTTACTCCCAGAATTTTTGCGACCGGCCTGGAAAGCAATCCCTGCACAATAATTGTAAACCCGATGACGCTAAATGTAAACGCCTCCAAAAATGCCGCGTTGGGTTCTCCCATTATACTAAGTTCCAGCGCAAATAAAGAGGCCATGGAGCCGGCAACAACACCGCGCGGCGCCAGCCAGCAAAGGAATAATCGTTCCCGCAACGATACGGCGCTTCGGTATGTAGAGACCGCAATACTCAACGGGCGGATGAGAAACAGCGCTAAAGCGATCAGGATAATGCCACGCCAGCCAAGTTCAATAAAATTATTAAGTTGTAGATTCGCTGAAAGCAAGATGAACAATATTGCGATCGCTAATTCCGTAAGCTCCGCTTTAAACCGGTGGATATCTTTTAGGCGCGCCGGCTTTTTCAATCCTAAGATAAACCCCGCAACCACAACGGTTAAAATACCGGCTTCGTGAACCAGGAAATCGGAAACACCATATAAAAAAAGCGCGGCGGCAAGAACGAAAATATTGGCCTGGTCTTCCGGAATCCAGCGCCGTTGCAGTAACCAGTAAATGAAATAACCGCCCAATGCGCCAATCCCTATTCCAATTAACATCCTTAATCCAAACTGCCCTAAATGGCCAGCAAATGAACCCTGGATGCTCAGCCACTCGAAACACAAAATAGCGATAAACACGCCGATTGGGTCGATTAAAACACCTTCCCAGTGTAAAATGTGGTGCAATTTTTCTTTTATTTTGATGCGCTGCAATAACGGGGTAATAACCGTGGGGCCGGTAACAATAATCAGACTGCCGGCGAGCAGCGACATGGGTATGGAAAAATCAAATAAAAAATAGACACAAACGGCAGTGCCAAACCAGGTTATAAGCACACCGAATGTAAGCAGCCTGGAAATAACTCCCTTTGCTTTTTTAAACCCTGAAGCCTCTAATGTTAACCCGCCTTCAAAAAGAATCGTTGCCACGCTTAGCCCGATAATCAGTCGTAGGCCTTCACCAAGCGATTTTGTATCGACAAATCCCAATACCTCCGGCCCCAGGATAACGCCGCCGATTAATAATGGAGCAATTGCCGGCACTCGTAAATAACGTGCTAAGATCGATAAAGCCACACCGACGAAAATCGATAATACGATGGTTGAAAGGCGGATATAAACAGTTTCCATTAATGAATCCGTATTATGGTAATACGCAAAAATAAGAAACGGCCAGCAATTATTCAAGCTGGCCGTTTTTTATAAAAAAAAATTCGAAGTAGAGATCAAAGAACAAACCGGCAAAAATTAATTGTAACCATTGCTTCACGATGACACTGCTGTAAAATATCCACGAGAAAGTAACAACCCAATAATTCCACCAACAAGCAGCCCGTACACAACATGCCCAACCGCATGTGCCATCGCGGTTTTAAAATCGATATTGCGAAATTTTTCCAACGGATGGTTGCCGGATAAAATAGCCATGCCAAAGCTGAAGACAAATCCATGAATAAATCCCATAATAATTCCGGTAACGACCGTGGGAACCAGGGCATCTAATTGCAGCACATTTAACATAAAGAAAATGTATAACCCAGAGAACAGAATTCCGGCAATAAAATGTACCTAAAGACCAATTCCTTTTGCGCGGTCGTAAGACTGTCTCTTATACACATCTCCG
>CAXHHS010000787.1:0-3849 GCA_964015645.1 uncultured bacterium | reverse complement strand
TTGTTGAGCAAACGCTCGGCATTATTATAAAAGACTGGCATGATACACGGCATTTAAATGATTCGCTTTCGGAGCTTTTGGAGAAAACAGGAGTTACTTCTAAATTATAATGCCCAATCAAAACGACATAACCTACCACACAGAATTAAGCGCAAACATCACCGAATTTTGTCGCTATTTACGAAGCAATGGTTTAGCGCTTTCGCCAACAGATCAGGTAGATGCGTTACGCGCATTGGAAATAATGCCCTTTAGCAACCGAAAAACATTTCGCTTAACACTAAGAGCCGTATTAACAAAAAATCAAACCGATCAAAAAAAATTTGATACGCTTTTCCCCGACTATTGGAAAAACCTGGAATTGGCACGAGATTCCAAAGTAAAGCAGGAAAAATCGGAAGCCAGCCAAAAACAAAAGCGCCCGCCGAATTCGAATAAACAATCGCAGCCACAATACCGCACCTTAAAAGATTGGCTGCAAGGGAAGCAATCGCAAGAAGAGCAAGAATTAGCCGCTTACAGCCCGGTAGAGGTGATCACCAAAAAGGATTTCAGCCGCTTTTCGGAAGATGAGCTTCAGGAAGTGATGAAACTGATAACGATTATTGCCAAATCCCTGGCAACCCGCTACAACCGGCGATTTAAACCGGATTCTCGCAATGGCAATTTTGATTTGCGGCGAACCATGCGTTTGAATATACGTCGTGGCGGGGAAATTATGGATTTGGCCTTCCGCCGCCGGAAAATTCGCAAGTTAAAATTGGTAATGATTTGTGATGTCAGCAAATCGATGGATCTCTACAGCCGGTTTTTAGTACAATTTATTTACGCTTTTCAAAGCGTTTATCGCCGGATTGAAACATTTGTTTTCAGCACATCGCTGCACCGCGTAACCGGTGAATTGCGCAGTGGTAAATTCTCCGAAGTCTTGCAGCAATTAGCGGAAACCGTTCCCGATTGGTCGGGCGGCACCAAAATCGGGGCTTCATTAAACACATTTGTAAATCAATTTGGTGCCAAATTGCTAAACGACCGCACAGTGGTATTAATCATGAGCGACGGTTGGGACACTGGCGATATTGAAATTTTGGAAAATAGTATGCGGCAAATTCACCAAAAAGCGGCAAAAGTGATTTGGTTGAACCCGCTTGCCGGGAGCAGCGCCTTCGAGCCAACGGTTCGCGGGATGCAGGCCGCATTGCCTTACGTCGATGTGTTTGCCCCGGTACACAGCCTGGAAAGCCTGCGAAATTTGGTGAAGTATTTGGGAACAGGAAAACGGTTTGTTTATCGAAGTAAAAATAATTCACAAAACTTTGTGAACTCGAAATATAAATCCAACCGAGTTTAAATATGAAAGACCTCCTCACCATTTTCAAAGAAATAAAAACACTTGAAAAAATCGGCGAGAGGTATGCCCTGGCAACCGTTGTAAAGGTATCCGGTTCTACTTATCGCGGGTTAGGCGCAAGAATGCTGATCACGGGAACAGGAAAAACCATCGGCACAATTAGCGGCGGTTGCCTTGAAGGCGACGTGCTTCAAAAAGCGCAAAGCGTCATTGCGGGTGGCGAACCGTTGTTAGTAGAATACGACACTACATCACCCGATGATATTTTTTGGGGAACCGGTATGGGTTGCGGCGGCGTTACAACTGTTTTAATCGAAAATCTATCTTCTTCTCCCAAAAATGATTTATTGAAAAATCTTTACCACCGCATCCAAAACCGGGAGCGATTTGCTTTGGCAACCATTACCCGGTTTGAAGGGGAAGATAATAATTTGATGATTGGCACAAGTGCCGTTTATTCGCAATTGAAAGCCGAAATCGACCGGGAAAAAGCTGCTCAAATTTTGCCGTCACAAATTCTAAGCGGCCTTGAATCTGTCTATCAAAACGGAAAAAGTGTGATAAAGCAATTTGAGACGGAAAAAAGCACGATTGAAGTTTTATTAGAAGCGATTATGCCGCCTCAACCATTAATCATTTTCGGTGGCGGGCATGATGTTTATCCGGTCATCAATCTTGCAAACATGTTGGGATGGCACGTTACGGTTGTCGATTATCGCGAGGTATTTGCCCGCAAAGAAAATTTTCCGGCGGCAGACGCTGTGTTTCTTTGGGATGACAGCGAACTTCCTCCCCCCGGTTTAAGTATCACACCGCATACGGCGTGTATTATTATGAACCATCATTATCTTACCGACAAAAAAATCTTAAAACAGCTTCTCCCCTCCCCTGCCTTTTACATCGGATTTTTAGGGCCTCAAAAACGCGCCAAACAACTTTTGGAAGAAATCCAATCCGAAGCCCGGGCCATAACCCCGGAACAACTCTCCCGCCTCTACAGCCCGGTAGGATTAGACATTGGCGCAGAAACAGCAGCAGAAATTGCGCTTTCCATTATCGCAGAAATTCAGGCGGCAATCAACCAAAGAAATGGCGGTTTTTTACGTCAGCGAAAAGGGCCGATCCACCAACGCTAAAAGAAATTATTTCTCATTTAATGATTTATCGCATTTTTTAGCCGTCTTCTTACCATATTTTCTCACCTATTTTTTATTGACTATAAACTCACAATCATTTATGCAGATAAATGTACTTGACAGGAGTGCAATGAATATTTCAAACGAAATCGATACAATTTCAGAAGTATTTGAAGTGCCTTATGATTATCTCTGGGATTATATTACCAACCCTTTAATGTTCCCGGTTTTATATCCTAATTGGGTTACAATCGTGAACATGACACGTAAAAACGAATTTAGCGCCCTGGGCCCCTCCGGTGAGAAGTTTATTATTATTCCCGATTTAAATAAAGAATATGGCGTTATCGATTTTAAAACGGTTGATAAAAAGGGGGATAAGAAAACCTACCGCTCACGACTCGTCGCAATCGATTCTTGCAAAACAGTTCTCGTTCGCTTGATCTATCATCTAAACGGCATCGACGACCCCGATTTTAATTGGGAAACCTACAAATCCACAATCCATAAAGATTATAAAAACGCCCGCAAAATTGTTGAGAATGTTTTTCACAACAACACCCCATAAAATGCTGAACCGCCTTTGCTAAGTTCCCACGCTTTGTTATATTCAATTGGAACTTAAAACTCATCGCAGGCACATTTGGCAAAACGGCAACGATTTTCCACTCATTTTACAACAATTTTAGTCATGATCGGCGTATCCGTCGGTTTAGGCAACGTTTGGCGATTTCCCTATATGATGGGAAAATACGGCGGCAGCGCTTTTTTATTTATCTATTTGCTATTTACGCTCCTATTTGCAATTCCGGCGGTAATGGCAGAGTGGTCATTAGGCCGGCAAACCCGCAAGGGTACAATCGGGGCATTTTCCGATGCGTTAGGGAGAGGGCTTGGCAAGCCAATTGGTTTATTACTCTTTATTACGGTTCTGGTTGCAAATTCATATTACATCGTCGTTATTGCGAATGTTGTTTTTAGCGGTTTTTATTCTGCTGTTTACGGATTTAGCGCAGAAAATTTAAACAATTATCAAACACTGTTAAACAATGGTTGGTTGCAATTTGCTATCGCAATTACAACCTTGCTGGCTGCTTTATATGTTATTTATCGCGGGTTAAATAAAGGGATTGAGGCCGTTAGCAAAATTTTTGTACCATTTTTCCTCCTGGCGATGATTTACCTGGTAATCAGTGCTTTTTCCCTCGATGGTGCGACAGCAAAGTTCGCCGCATTTTTAAGGCCGGATTTTGCAGCAATGAAAGCCGAACACATTTTTGCCGCGTTAGGGCAAACGTTTTTTTCATTGGGGTTAGGCGGAACATTTTTGGTGATTTATGGCAGCTATCTTCAGGATAACGA
>CAXHHS010000786.1:0-3850 GCA_964015645.1 uncultured bacterium | reverse complement strand
ACTTACCTTCAAAAAGGGAAAACAAAAATCGACTGTCGTAAAAGCGCGGAACCTGTTTCGATACCCGGTTTAGTCGGCAGCGTATTTAATGTTGAAGAAATAGAAACGAGGATGGCAAAACTTATGGATGAAAATAAGAACATAAACATCTATCTTAGCAACATCGGCAATCCCCAAATCGATGCTAATATCCAGGCAAATTTAACCGCTACCCAACAACAAATGGTTACCGTTACCCAGCAAATCCAAACTGCCCGGGGCTTATTCAAAAACCTTAAGGAAGACATCCTTGGAGAAATCGATATTGAAATAGATGATGAAAAGGAAAAGAAACGGGTTGCCAATGAGCTAAACAAAGCGGACAACGCTTTTAAAGAATTAGAAAAAGCCGCATCGGAAGGTAAAAAAGAATTAGATGAAAGCACTAAAAGCAGGTTGAGTGAATTTATTGACAACCTATCAGATGAGAATTCCAGGATAAGAAAAGCTTTAAAACTGGTTGAAAAAGGAGCCAAAAAAACTCAAGGTTTGGCCAAAATCTACAATAAATTTGCACCATATTTTGCTCTTCCCTCGGTACCGGATATTTTCCTGGGTAAACAAAAATAGAAATGAACCGACCACTAAACGTTACTATCCAATGCCTGTCCAAAACCAAGTACATGACCATCACAATCGCGAATCGCAAATTCCCTCATTTGGTATGCTTCTTGAATAATGGGGCCATATACAACATCTATGTTTTTTGACTTAAGCTTGGCGTGCAATGCCTGGGCGTCACTCACCCAGAAAAAGGCGTCCCATGTTCCTCCCTGTTTTTCGTTTGGGATAATAAGTTCAGGTTCCGGAACCCTGCGTAGCATAATGGCAAAGCCATCACGACTACAAATGGCAAATTGAAGTGGTGTTCCTGCCGAGTATTCGCATAAAAAACCTAATTTCTCCTCATAAAAGGCCATTGATTGTTCTACATTTGGAACCGGAAAATATGGCGCGTTGCGGAGCAGTATACCTGCTTGGCTTGAACTCATAACATACTCCCGTTTGAAATAAAAATATCAACATGCCCTATGTCTTTCAAGAACCATACCAGTGCTGTTTTTAAAGGAGTTAAAAGGATAAATCGATTGTAAAAAACGATTTATTGTTCGATGATATGACAGCGAATGTTCGCTGATGAACAGAAAAAATATCCCTAGGAAAGTAAATAGTTACAAGTTTAGGTAGTGGGAGAGAAAGTTGTGAGGCGTATGGCTATCTCATTCTAAATTCATCCGATCTATTTGGCTACCCTGGAGGGGCTCCTTATAGCGTAAGCCACCGCTAACGCGGTGGAGCGAAACACACTAAAAGCACGAAATATATCCGTTTTTATAATACCATTTCGTATTCTTTCGTGTGTTTCGTAGGCGAAGTTATTGTTAATGAAACGCCCTGCTCCGTATTAAGCACTCACGCCTTAGGGATGGGTAAATATTGTTCATTCATACTTCAACGCCTCCACCGGATTGGTCATTGCCGCTCGAAGGGATTTATACCCAATCGTCAACAGCGCAATCAAAAATGCGGCGGCGAAACCGGCGATAAAAATGCCGGCGTGGAGGGAGATGCGATAAGCAAAATCCGCCAGCCAGGATTGCATCAAAAAGTATGCGACCGGCACGGCGATAGCGAATGCCAGTAAAATCAGCAGCGAGAACTCTTTTACAAAAATACCCAAAATGTTATACAAACTGGCGCCTAGCACTTTCCGAATACCAATCTCTTTGGTGCGCTGCGCTGCCATGTACGAGACCAACCCGAACAATCCCATACAACCAATGAGGATAGCGATGGCGGTAAAAATGGTCATCAAGTGAGTGGTTTTTTGCTCGTCTTCGTAAAAGGCAGCGATGTTTTCATCCAGGAATCCGTACGATAAAACATATTCCGGATAAACCGCTTCCCAGGCGGATTCGATGGCTGCAATGGCGTTTTTCGCCTGCTCCAACTCGACTTTGATGCCGGCGAGCCAGTAACGATTTTGCATCATCATCACTACCGGAGAAACGTCCTCGTGCAAGGAGATCGTATTAAAATCCTTTACGATACCGCCAACCGTCGCTTCCCGGCCCCAAATGTGCAGCTCTTTTCCTAACAGTTCATGTTCGCGATTGGCATAATCGGTTTCTTTCACAAATGTCCGGTTTACGATACAACTTCCGAGCGTGTCGCCGTGAATAAAGTTTTCACCAGCGAGTAGTTGCAATTCATACGCGGCAATAAAGTCTTCATCCACAAATTTAACGTGTGCCCGACCCTCCTTTATTTCCGAAGATTCGCTTAATTTAAAATTGCCGGTCCACATGTTTTCGGAGGCCGATCCGGTATTAGAAAACGTAACTTTTTGAATCGCCGGCTGTTGCAATAATTGGGTTTTGAAGCGATCGATGCGGTTTTGATCGCGGGTGGGCAGCGGCACTTCTACCAGCGCCTCTTTGTTAAATCCCATATCAGCTTTATAAAAATAGGACATCTGGCTGCTAATCACAATCGCGGCAATGATCAACACTTGCGAGATGGCAAATTGCAGTACTACTAACCCGCGACGCAGCTTTAGCCCTTCGCCAAAACCGGTTGCCAGCCGGTTGCGAATCGCATCAATCGGGTGAAAACGGGAAAGGTGGAGCGCCGGGTAAAAACCGGCTAACAATGTGATTGCGAAAAATAAAATAAATAGATAAAGAATTGTCAACGAATCGCCAAACAGGTTGAAATCCAGGTGAAAACCGATTATTTCTTGTAACTGCGTCAGGGCTATTTCTACCAGGGAAAGCGATATGAAAACTGCTAACAGCGTGACCAGGGCGGTTTCGCCTAAAAACCGCACGATCAACTGCGGCACATTACTGCCTAACACTTTTCGAACGCCGATCTCTTTCGAGCGATTGACCGCCAGCGCAGTATTCAAATTGATGAAATTGATACAAGCAGTGATGATGAGAAACAACCCAATCAACCCCAGCGCCATCAACGTTTCCATCGCAACCGTTCTTCCACTGAAAGTGCCAAAGCGATTATCAAAATGCACTTCTTTTAGCGGGCGCAATCCCAGGGTTATTTTACCGCTGCCTTTCTCGAAATGTTTATCTAAAAAAGGCGTTAATCGCGATTCGAATTGCTGCCGATCGATATTTTCCGGCAGTCTCAGAAAACACTGCGTTAAGCTGGCAATACTGCTCCAATTGTCGTCTGCGCGATCCCGGGGATCGAAGGCAATCAAAATGTTAAAGGGAATTTCGGTATTATGCGGCACATCTTTTACCACGCCGGTTACTTGCACTTCGTAACGGTTATCGAGGCTCAATTGTTTGCCGATGGGATTTTCTTGTCCGAAAAATTTTTGAGCGATACTTTCCGAAATAACCATCGAATGGGGATTTTGCAAGGCTTGCTGTGGGTTGCCCATGACCCATTCATAGTGAAAAATATTAAAATAACCCGGTTCCACGTAGGCCACACCGGTCGTTTGGCTGAATTTTGCCACGGTTTGATTATCCTCTATCACGGCAAAAACCGACGGCGTAAAATTGGCGTCAACCAGCGTCAGGGTTTCGATTTCCGGGAAATCATTTCTGAAGGCCGGTAGCAAGGGATACGGTACGCCGGCAGAATAGCTGATATTACCAAATTCCGTAACAGTCCGCGTAATTTGATAAATGCGGTCAGCATTGGGATGATGTTTGTCAAAACTCAACTCAAAGCGGATAATCAGGAAAATGATCAGCGCGCAAATAATCCCCAGCGCCAGCCCCAGCACATTGATGCCGGTGTAGATCTTGTTTTTCGCTAA
Source organism: uncultured bacterium (assembly GCA_964015645.1). GTDB lineage: Bacteria > Calditrichota > Calditrichia > RBG-13-44-9 > J075 > CAXHHS01. The sequence continues at coordinate 18 of CAXHHS010000786.1, read as the reverse complement.
ATTGCGAAGGATGAATTT
>CAXHHS010000785.1:0-3851 GCA_964015645.1 uncultured bacterium | reverse complement strand
AACTTTATGATGAAATCTCCCAAGGCCCCGGCGAAGAAGACCTCGTCAACTCCGGCCTGGAAGAAACGATGATTAACGCCTATCACCAAATACGCGAAATTCGAAAAAGCCACAATGACGAAATCTCGCTGAGAACTGCCGCCTTCATCAACGCCATCGATAAAATTGCAATTGCCTATATGGATTTGGGTATTTTTCCTTAAAGGGATGTTTGAAAAACCACCACGAGGTCACAAAGCCTCTAAGACAATACTCGATAAAAAATCAAGCCGCCGACAAGAACTAACAATCCGCCAACGTAGACGCCGAGGTAGGCTTTGGGCAGCTTTTGCGCTACAACCGGCCCAAGCTGCCCGCCAATTACCACACCTGGCGCCACCCATAAAATTATCGATAAAATAAAATCTTTCTCTTCCAACAACGTTTGCAGCAGTGAAGCATCCATCCGTGATACCAATGCTGCAAAGTTAACGATGAAGACAATCACAACTGTTGTACCAACTGCTTCCGCATGGTGTTTGATCTTATTGTGATTGATCAACGCCGGTAATATTAACTTGCCAAGACCGGTAGCAATTAATCCGATTAAAAAACCGGCAACGCCACCCACCAGCCAATTGATGGTGTTATGCGCGTTTCCTGTGTTTACCGATGGAGTAAAAAATTGATGTATTCGATAGGCACCGTAAATTGTGACAAATCCACCAAAAGCCGCTAACACTACATTCGCCGGCGCTTTTGCCGATAGCAGCGCGCCGAAAACACTTGCCGGAATACATATTTTTAGATATTGGCGCACCAGGTACCAGTTGACTGTTTTCTCATGAAGATTTTTGATCACGCCAGAGCCGAAACCCAAAATCATCGTCAGCAGTGCCAGCCAAAATCCGGCTTTCGGATCAATTTTTAACCAGATGATGTAAACCGGAATCCAAAAATTTGAACCAGATATACCGGAGGACATACCGAGGATGGCGATGAGAATACCGAGGGGAAAGAGAAACCAAAAATCGAGTGTAATCATAACCGAGATGAATTTAAACCAAAAGAATAAGGGAATTTTTCCAACTTGGAATTTAATTACAAATCATTTATCTTTTATCACCTACTAAATTATCACAAGCGAAAAAGGTTGAGCAGGCCCGCTTAACCTTTTTAGATTTCTCGAATCCTTTGACAAGCAATCATTGAACTTGATACAACCAATCCGGCGGGTTAATTAAAAATTTGCCAATATGCTGAGGCTGATTCTCAGCTTCCAGCCTCCAATAATATAATCCGGGTGGAAATTTATTGCTGGCACTTTTGAAGTGATATTCATTAACATAAAGCATCGTTGAGAATTTTATTTGGAGTTTATTATTCAAAATTGTCAATCTCCATTCTATGTTAGGGGAAGCAGGCCAGCGAAAATAAATATCGCCGGTAATTACCGATCCATTTAATGGCAATTTAACCTCATCGGCATTCGTTGAACGCCATGTTTCACCTATTAATGCTTCGTAAGTTGATGATGGTTGAAATTTTTCCGCTAACATTTCACGTTGCGCACCCTGGTGTTGGTGGTGTAAAAAATATCCGGTTACAGCACTTAAAACGATTAGAATGGTTGCGGCAATAGAAAGTGTTCGACGATGGCGCTTGAAAACGCTTTGGATATACTTATCCAGTTTCGTAGAATTGGTTCCGTTTGCGAATATTTCATCGAACTGCGGTTGCAGCGTTTGAAATTGTTCAGCAATTTTTTCCGCTTTAGATGGTTTCTCCAAATTCGGTTCAAATAATTCACGACCCTCGCTTTTTGCAGTTTCAATCATAGCGATCTCAAATGACGCCATGCGGGTGCGGTTCTTTCGTACTTCAGGGTCATTCGGATTATCCGTTTCATACTCTATCAGCCAATCTAACTCACTATCGGTAAGCCCCTTCAGCGGGTCGTTTTCGTGCCTCGCCAGCAATTCTTTATAACGATTATGGTTTCGAGTATTTAAACTCTTCATATTCATGCTGTAAACTTTACCATTTTTAAGCAATGCTGGCGGTTTAGCATTAGTTTTGCTTAAAGCACAGATTCTTTCGTTTCCAAACATTTTCGTAAAAAATCTTTTGCCCGGCGAATATCGGATTTCACAGAATTTTCATTAATATTACCATTGGTTTTCTCTCGCGTCTCTTTTTTCAATTTTGCTTTACCGTTCGAATTGTTAACGAAAAGCTTTAGAGAAGTAATAATTCGGCTTGTTTCCGTAGCTTTATTTTCCGATTTCAGATGATTAATGCCGGTTTGAATCTCATCTTCTAAATCCATCTTGCAATGCAACTCCAACCAAAGTCGAATGGTGATCCAGCGAAATTCGTTATATAACCGGAGATTTTGTAAGCAGTTTTTTAGCGTTTTCCGGAATTCAACATTGGAAATTTTTTCATCCGGTTTCGCTTCATAACAAAGCTCATCGGTAGTTTCTTTTTCAGCCAACTCCTCAATTGGTTCAGTGTGGGTAAAAATAGTTTTATTCTTCTGAAATGACCGTAGGTTCAAAAATGCGTTTTTTATCGTTACCTTCATCAATCCATGAAAATTAGAAGCACTGCCTTGTGCAAACGATTCTCGCGAGTGGTTTTTGTATTTTTTCGTGAGTTTTAGAAAAGCATCACCGGCAATATCTTCCCAGGTTTTAGCCTCTTTCCCGTTTACAAACCGGTATTTGGCATAATTTGCTGCAATAGTGCGTAATTCGCCTAATAATTGAAACGCTGCGTCCTGATCCCTGTCATCAACCCACGAGTAAAATGTTTCCAGCCACTTATCATTTTTGTACTTTATGTTGCCTTGCTTTAACATCGTTTAACTGAATATTAATTCAATTCTCTCCTATATTTTCCACAAGTTAGCCTTTTAAAAATAAGAAAAATTGAAAAAAAATTTTTTCCTGCAACTGGGACAGATTTCATCTGTTCTCCTTTTGAAGCGCGCGCAAAGTAATAAAAATTAGCTGAACAAAATACTTTCTATAAGTATTTAAGCCAGCATGTACAAAAAATTTAAGGAGAAAACGATGAAACAAGCCAAAGGGTTTACCGGAAAAGAAAATCACAATATTACACAAGCAGAAGTTGTAGAATTTACAAAGAATTTTCAAAATTTATTTGCTTCAAATTCGGCACCGGGTGGTTTTTTTGATAAAGCGGCAGTTACTGCCCTTATCCAACAGGAAAATGCAGTTGGTATGCGGTACTATTATGGGGTCGATCAAGATAACAAGACCGGGCTTTTGTTGAGTGGAACGGATTGCAATCGTAACGACCTGGTGGATGGCGAGCCAGTCAAACGCTCTATACTCAATCCACCATTAGCAAAAGAAGGCACTTACAATCCGAATGCGGTAGACCACAAGGTTTCGACAGAATTGGCTGCTGAGCTAACCGCTAACTACCGTGAGCAAAATGACAGCGGTCAGCCGATTGGAGGCTTTTTCGGAAAACAGGCTGTTTTAAGAGTCATCAACCAGAAAAATTGTATTGGATTACGGTTTTATTATGGCGCGGACGAAAATGGTATTCGTGTCATTTGTTTAATGGGAGTTGACCAAAATGGGAAAGATATGTTTGATGGATATTTAGCGGAAATGTCTTCATGGTGCCCGCCTTATTGCGGTGTTTTAAACTTCCTAAATAGTAACGTATTTTCCACAGTAGAAATTTTATCATAATATTCTATCGTTAATTAGTAAGATTTATTGAATATCGTTAATTGGCTCCGTAAATACCAGCGGTATTGGCTTAGTACCAATACCACTGGTTCTAATTCTGTCTCTTATACACATCTGACGCTGCCGACGAGCTTCTTGGTG
>CAXHHS010000784.1:0-3852 GCA_964015645.1 uncultured bacterium | reverse complement strand
AGTTATAATCAAATCGTATTCGGCGACCACCAAAATTCTTTCGGCATCGGTTAAATTTACTTGTGCTTCCCGCAAATCGAGGGAGGTGCCGGAGCCCAGGCGGTAGCGCTCGTTTGCTAACCGGTATTCTTCCCGGGCAGCCTCCAAATTAGCGCGATTGATTTCCACAATCTCTAACAAATCATTGTATCGATTGTGCAGAATATTAATATTTGCCTGAATGTTTCGTTTGAAATCTTCCAACTCCAACCGGCTATTTCTTACTTGAAGTTTGGCATTTTGAACATTTACTTGATCCTGAAACCCGTTAAACAAATTATAGGATAACCCGAGACCAACAACCGTTCGCCAGTTCTGATCAAAGTTTGAGTAAATTTCATCCAATTCACTGGAATTACGGTCGTATCGAAAAAATGCCCCGATGCTTGGTAAAAAAGCGCTTTTGGAAATCGCAACGCTAAGCTCGTTGGAGCGAATGTCAAATTCCCGGCGCTTAAGATCCGGGTTGTTTTCGAAGGCGGTATTTACCAAATTTTCTGCCGGGGGTAAGTTATAATCGAATTCAAATTCTTTCACGATCTTTATGGAGTTGTTAGGGGTTAAGCCCATAGAAATATTTAACGTCTGTCTTGAGTTCCTCACAGCATTTCTTTGGGTAATTGCGGAAATTTTATCGTTTCCAAGATTCACCCGCGCCCGAAATACGTCAATTTTTGCCACCGATCCTATCTGGAACATCTGTTCGGTTTTATCCAGGTTGTCCTGGCTGCGTTGAACGGCAAGATCGTTAACTTCTAAAAGTTTTTCCTGCTTCAGCAAATCAAAATAACCCTGGGCTACCGTATTTATCGTCTCGTTAGTTCTGGCAGTTAAATCGTAGTCTGCCGAATTCTGGTCCGCCTTACCGCGCCGAATTTGGTTCCACCAATTTCCGCCATCAAAAATGTTTTGGTCAACCGATAAATTAAAATTATAGCTTTCGCGCGTCTGCTTGGGGTTTGGCACTCGTTCGTTGACAAAAACGATCATTCCAGTGGCACTATCCACCTCCTGAACCTGCCTGACAAATTCCGATGGCCCGTCAGTAATACTCGATCCATTAAACGAAGTATTAACCGAAGGCAAAATACTGCTATAGGACGACCTGGCATTGTTATCCGCCACTTTTTTCAAATTGCGGTAGGTGTTAATGGTTACATTGTTATCCAGGGCGATTCGGATACAATCTTGCAGGGAAAGCGGCCGGGAAGTATCCTGCCCCCATCCTGCGGTTGATAAAAAACAATACATTAAGACAATCACACTCCACTGTTTCTTCATAGTTTCCTCCATAGTTGGGCATTATTAGCAACTTAAATATAAAACTCGAAATCCTCCTCCGGTTTTTAGCAGCGGCTAACCGTTTCTAACATGATGAAAGAAATGGCTTCCGTCATCAGTTTAAAAATGTTAATAAATTTTTTGGTTTAAAATTGGTGTTGGTCTTTCCGGGGAGCTTTAATTTAGATGTTTGAGGGGGGAAATCCCCCCGTTTTCATATTTCCAAACTTAAAGCTCATGTTGTTAGGTGGATGATAATATAAAGTCTTTGTTTTTTGATAAAGCACCCATCTAAATCGTGAGAGAGCTTGAGAGGTAATCCGATACTACCCTTTAAAGAAGTTCAAAATTCTTTGGAGGAAGCCAATTTTTTGACCGGTTTGGGAATCCGGTGTTTCGGTTTTGGGTTCCGGCCTTTCGGAGATTTTCTCTAACATTCCCTCGATATCGTCCGGCTGCTCTTCGGTGCTTACGGGTTTCTGAATAATATCTTGTGTCTCTTCTGTCATCCGTCGCTGCGAGCTTGCCGGTTTTTGATCTACCTCGGAAAGCTGGTCTAAAATATTATCTAATTCCTGGTCTTCAGTTGCTCCGAAATTCTCCTCGTCTTGGTTTTTGGTGTATTTTTCAGCCATTGGCTGCCCCTTTCAATTACGTTGTGATTTGACGGTGATTAAATTCAATTGTTTCAATTTTCTGATTCCGGCGTCCGGCCGGAATCAGAAAATTGAAGTGTTTATTTTTTTATATATTGATCTTTGATTTCCATGAAGTAATTGTAACATGCTTCATATTTATTGGGGATTTTACCATCAAGGATGGCATCGACGATCGCTTGTTTAATTTCACCAACCAACCGGCCGGGCGGGATGTCAAGAAGTTTCATAATGTCATCTCCGCTGAATGCCGGTTTAAACTGTTTCAGGGAATCTTTTTCTTCGACTTCCTTTATACGATCTTCTACTTTGTCGAAATTCTCCAGGTATAGCTTTTTCTTACGCGGGTTTTTAGAGGTGATATCCGCACGGCACATAATCATCAAATCATCAATATCTTCACCGGCTTCCACCATCATGCGGCGGATGGCGCTGTCGGTTACCGAAACATCAACCAATTGCATCGGGCGCATGTGCAACCGCACCAGCTTTTGGATATATTTGATAGAATTTAACGGAAGCCGCATTCGCCGGCCAATGCGATTTACCATACGAGCGCCCAATTCTTCGTGCCCGTGGAAGGTCCATCCAATGCCTTCAATAAATTTTTTGGTTTGCGGTTTGGCAATGTCGTGCATTAACGCTACCATTCTTAGATCAAACTCGTCGGTGTTTTCACTGATGTTATCTACCACCTCTAAAGTGTGATAAAACACATCTTTATGATGATAATCTTTCCGTTGTTCCACACCTGCCAATGTATCCAGTTCCGGGAAAATTGTTTTTGCGATCCCGGTTTCTTTTAGCAATTCCAGGCCAATCGAGGGTTTTTTCATCAGCATCATTTTCCGAAATTCATCCGTAGTGCGTTCCTGGGAAACAATACTGAGCCGTTCTTTGGTATCAATAATCGCCCGATACGTTTTTTCCTCAATCTTAAAGTTAAACCGGGCTGCAAACCGTACAGCCCGTAAAATACGCAATGGATCATCACTAAAAGTGATTTCTGCATCTAATGGCGTTCGAATAATTTTATTGTTGATGTCTTCGATGCCATTAAAAATATCGATTACCTCGCCAAACCGTTCGGGCGAGATATGGATTGCCAGGCAATTGATCGTAAAGTCGCGGCGGGAGAGATCGGAGGTTAAATCGGCTTTTTTAACCTGTGGCTTGCGGGAATCTTTTTGGTAGTGTTCTTCCCGGGCGGAAACAAATTCCAGTTTCCAATCCTGGTAATTCAGCATTGCGGTGCCAAACCGATTGAAAGTTACCACCTTTCCGCCGCGATGCTTTTTGCGAAAAAACCGGGCAAATTCAACAGCATCGCCGATAATTACAAAATCGATATCTGTTCCTTCCACGCCCATGTATAAATCGCGTACGAACCCGCCTACGGCATAGGCTTCAACACCAAATTCCGATGCTGCGGCGTATACCTTTTGTAGAATTTCCTTCCCGGCTTTCACCACTAACTTTGTCATGCAACAGCAACTCCCGTGATCAACAATATTTGAAAGCTGGTAATTTAAGATAATTTTAAGGAAAATCATAGATTGAAAGACAGAATCGCGGCAACAAAGAATATCGCTTTGGAACATTCACCCAAATAGTCTAAATTTAAACCTAAAAAAGGTGATTGATATGGATTGGGTTTGGCCATTGTACGAACCATATGTAAAAAAGGAGCTGCGGCGATTGGGCAATGACAATCCCTCGCAGGAAGAATTGCAGGAAACGTTTATTAAGATTATGAGCGAATCTTCCGTAACGGTTTTGGTACAGGAACCCTGGCAAAACGCCGTGCGCTTTAAAGGATTGGCGAAATACGATGCAAAAACCTGTCTCTTATACACATCTGACGCTGCCGACGAGC
>CAXHHS010000783.1:0-3856 GCA_964015645.1 uncultured bacterium | reverse complement strand
GGTAAAACATCGGGGGAGACGTTTAGTGGTGATTTTTCCGAAGTATTGGATGATGGAAGCCTGAACGGCATCGGCAACATTAGCGCCGGGTTGAAATATAATTTTATCAAAAAAACACTGCTGGTTTCCGGCTCAATTTTGGTCGATGCCAACACCGGGAAAAACGAAGCCGCTACCGGGTTGCGTACCGGTTATGATGGTTGGGGAATTGCACCCGTTATCAGTATTGGCGGGAGCCGTAATAATTTTTACGCCTTTATCGACTCCGGTTTGCGATTTCGAACGAACAGTTACAGCAATGAATTTTTATTGAATGGCGAGGCCGGGGTTCAACTGTTTAATCGCTTGTGGGTTATCGGGGTTTTGGATATTCGCCAATCAATTAACGACGGCACAGCCGATAACGAAAACGCCGAGCAAACCGGTCTTTATCCCGATAACCAGGAATTTGTGGCGCCCGGTTTTAAATTGATATATGATATTCACCCGCGCTTCGGCATCAACTTTTCCCGCTTTGGCGCGTTTAGCGGCAATTTGGTTGCGAAAAAAGCATCCAGTACACTGGGCGTTTACTTGCGGTGGTAAATCGTAAAAGCGTATGTTTTGCGAGGAGTTTTTATCCAATTCCGGTATTTAATGTTTACCGCTAAATCTCGTTGAAATCAATAAAACAACCACAAACATCCCCATCAACCCAAACGCGCCAATTTGCGGATCTAAGCCTGCTGAAATAAGTGCCGCATTGCTAAACCCGGCGATGCCTTCGCCGCCCATAACGCCTGCTGCAACTAACAACCCGCTGTGATAAAGATCGCTGCGATTTTTATCAATATAAAAACGAATGGCAGCGCCGATGGCAATGGGGAATGCAAAACTTAATCCCAGGAATAACCCGATGCCTAGCGGCATCATCATCAGGCGATTTTTGTATCGCTGCGGCAGCAGGGTGTTGAGAATTTCCCACAAAAACCCAATGCCGAACCCGGTGAGAAAAACATTCGGGTATTCAAATCCGAAAATGCTGCCAGCCACCAATTTTGCCTGCGGTGCGGGCATCGATGGTGTAAACAACTGCTCCGCAAATCCGCCCCGGATTACTTCAAATACCAGCGGTGCGGCAAGCCCGGCGACGATCACGGCAATCAAATCGACTTTCACAATATCAAAAAAGCGCGTGCCGACGATGGCTGCCGATTTATAATCGTGCCCGGAATCCCCGGCGACAGCGCAGGCCACACTCACAAAAGCGACGATCATGAACGAGGCGTACATGTTCAACTCTAACGCGATAATTTCGTACACCAGCGCAATCACCAACCCCACGAAAATACCAAACTGCTCTAACGGATCGATGTTGGTTTCCCCGGTCATCCGCGCAGCGACGGCGACCATTAGCCACACGCCGAGCACGGTTAAAATGGCGGCAAGCCAGGGTACTTCCACAGCAACCAACCCAATTACACCTAACACAGAAACCAGCGGGTAAAACTTGAAATATCCTTTCCCGGTTTGCAGCATCGGTGCAACAATCGATTTTAGGCGCGGCAGAACGTAGCTGGTTAAAAATCCGATACCAGCGCCTAATACAAGGCCCATTCCTAAATTCTGCGCGAAACTACGGGCAGATTCTATTTGAAATCCATTATTGATTAATAACGGCACAATAACAATCCAGCCAATAATCGCCCCGGCCAGCCAGGAAAAACCAGCTTTTGGCCCCAGGATGTAGCCGCCGCCCACGGCCAATGGCAACGGCAAAACGATAAAAAATATCCCAAACGTGGCGAGGAAAGAGATCGCAAACCCGGCATCGAAATAAAGTTCGCGAAATAATCCGAAGATCGCTGCCGCACAGCCAAATATCGTGATAATCGCAAGCTGCCGCCCGCCGATTTTACCTAATTTTAACAACTCTGCCCCGGCAGTTCCGGCGGGATAGGGAAGCTGCTCTTTATCGACAAACGTGTATTTCAAAGGCACCGATAACAGCAGGCCGAGCACACCAGCCAGTGCTGTCAGAACCCCCAATAGCCAGGGATTCGGCCAGGGAATATCGACATTCCGCACCTGGTTTAAGTAGATGATCCCGGGAATCGTAAACACGATGCCTGCCGCCACCAATCCGCCGATACTGGCACCGGCTTGCGCTACATTCACTTCATGAACATTCACATCCCGCGAACGATTCAAGAGTTTAATAATCCCCCCGGAAACAATCACCGCAAAAATAATCGGCCAGGGTTGCGCGCCGAGTTTAAGCGCGATGTAAGAAGAACTCGCTAACAAAAATAAGGTGAGAAAAACGGCGATGATCGCCGCGCGGAGGGTAAAGCCAGGTTTTTCGATTTGTTTTTCTGACATAGAATATGCAGTTGGTCGAAACGTCTACTTCATTTTAATTGCCATTATTGTAACGTCGTCTCGTTGCGCCTGCCCGTTTGCCCAGGATTTGGCGGCATCCAACAAGTGTTCGATAATCCGATTGGGTTCCTCATGCGCAACCTCGGTAAACAGATCCATAATCCGTTCTTCACCAAACAACTCTTCCCGGGTATTAAATGTTTCATCCAGGCCATCACTCAACAACAATATGGTGTCACGAGGTTTCAAATTCAGGGTTTCCTGCCCGTGTTGGAAACCAGGGAAACTCCCTAATGGTGGAGCTTTTAGAATGATTTGCTCGGTCTTTCCGGTTTCGGAATGGTTTACCAGGGTAAAGGGCATGCCGGCGGCGGAGAGGGTCAGGCGATGGCCGCTAAATTTTGCTACCGTCATGGCCATAAACATCCTGGTAAAGCCCATTGATTTAAGGGCGAGCGACATTTTTTTCAAAATCAGGGAAGGATTCGGTTGATCCGCCAGGGCTTTAAAAAGACTCTTGCTGGAAGCGACAATCGTTCCGGCTTTTAAGCCGTGCCCGGTAGCATCCCCGATAGCGATGGTTAAAGTGCCGCCGGCGCTAACACTATAATCATAGTAGTCGCCGCCTACCTCGGTGGCGGTTTGCATAAAAGCGGCTATTTCAAGGTTGGGTAATTGAGGGGTGGACTTAGGCAGCATGGCTAGCTGCAACTGGCGGGCTTCTTCCAGTTCATTCGCTTTACGCTGATTCTCGAACTCCAATTCAGCATTCTTTGCCTCTAATTCTTTTAAATCCATATACCGCTGGTAGGTCAGGCTAAGTACCGAAGTAAACCGGCGGAAAATCCGTAACGCATCTTCGGATAATGCTTCTTCGGTCCAGGCAAAAACAAATCCTTCCTTAAAATAAAAATAATTGCCGTAGTGAGCGGCATCTTCCGGGAAATCACGAACGGCGAGCTGCGGCTTTAGAACCTGGTAATAGGGTTTGATGTCCGCTCCCTTTAACACCGGAAAATATTCCTGCTGTCGCTCCCAATGTTCAAAAATACGTTCTAATATAGGATGCCCTAATTGTTTAACATCTCCCAAAATTTCAAATGACTTCCCTTGCCGGGTTGCGTTTGTGACTGCCAGGGTCCAGGAGCGCGTTTTTTCATCTATTTCAGCGACACCGCAGCGGATAGGCATCACGCCAAGTTTCTTTAATTCTTTAAAGAAGGCGTTGACGGTATCGGATAAATCTTCGGAACTATGCATCGCCATTGCCCGGCCACGCACGCGTTCAAGAGCGGCTTCAATTTGCGCTTCGCGGGCCTGGGCTTCGGCTTTTTGCAGGTCGAGAAAACGCGTATATGTCTGATCAAAAATTTGGGCGAAGCGTTTCAGCACTTCCACTTCTGCGACCGGCTTATAATGAGAAAAATGCAGGAAACCATGCGAAAAGAATGCATAGTGAACGACCTGCTTTTTTCTCATTTCTGCGATTCCATGC
>CAXHHS010000782.1:0-3869 GCA_964015645.1 uncultured bacterium | reverse complement strand
TACACCAAGAAGCTCGTCGGCAGCGTCAGATGTGTATAAGAGACAGGTACATTTTAGCACATATTTTTTAACTTCAAATGTGATTTGTAACCTCCGGGAGGTTTATCAACATAGCATTTAAGATAACATATATAAGGAGAAAAAATATGTCGAACACACCAAAAGTTGAGATCGCGCCAGCCAAAGGCCGCCTGGGCGTTTTGACACCCGGTATGGGGGCTGTCGCGACAACATTTATTGCCGGTACTATCGCCGCAAGTAAGGGGCTGGGAAGGCCAATTGGCTCTTTAACCCAAATGGGAACCATCCGCCTGGGCAAAAGAACCGAACATCGCGTCCCCTTGATAAAAGAGTTTGTACCGCTTGCAAATTTGGAAGACCTTTATTTTGGCGGCTGGGACCTGTTTGAAGAAAATGCCTATGAATCCGCCATTCACGCCGGCGTTCTTCCGAAAACATTATTAGACCAAATTCGCCCGGAGCTTGAGGCTGTAAAACCGATGAAAGCCGTCTTCAACAAAAACTATGTCAAAAAATTAGATGGCACTTATGTTAAAACCGGTGGCAGCAAATGGGATTATGCTCAAATGGTTATGGACGATATTAAAAGTTTTCAGGATAAGCATAGTTTGGATCGCATGGTAATGATTTGGTGCGGCAGCACGGAAATTTTTCTAAAACCGGAAGACATTCACCAGGATTTGGATGCATTCGAAAAAGCGATGAAAGAAGATCATCCCGGCATTGCACCGAGCATGATATACGCCTATGCCGCAGCTAAAATGGGAATTCCTTACGCCAACGGCGCGCCGAATTTATCGGTCGATTTTCCGGCATTCTACCAACTCGCCAAAGAGACTTCAACCCCCATTGCCGGGAAAGATTTCAAAACCGGCCAAACGCTAATGAAAACGATTTTAGCACCGGGATTAAAAACTCGTCTGTTGGGTCTTTCCGGCTGGTTTTCTACCAATATTCTCGGCAACCGCGATGGCGAAGTATTGGATGACCCGGAGTCTTTCAAAACCAAAGAAGAAAGCAAGCTCTCTGTTTTGGAGCAAATTTTACAACCGGAATTATACCCGGAGCTTTATAAGGATTTTTACCACAAGGTTAGAATTAATTATTATCCCCCGCGTGGCGATAATAAAGAAGGCTGGGATAACATCGATATTTTTGGATGGCTGGATTTGCCAATGCAGATCAAAATTGACTTCCTTTGCCGCGATAGCATTCTGGCTGCGCCAATTGTGTTAGACCTGGCGTTGTTCCTGGATTTAGCAAAACGTTCCGGTTTCAAAGGCATTCAAGAATGGTTATCATTCTACTTCAAAAGCCCAACCGTTAAGCCGGGGCTTTATCCGGAACATGATATTTTTATTCAACATATGAAACTAAAAAATACCCTGCGCTATATGAAAGGTGAAGAGCAAATTACCCACTTAGGCGCAGATTATTACGAGTTTTATAAGTAAATTTATTAAGTTTGCAAGTTCGTAAGTGATCTAAAGTGCCTAAAGTTATTTGTTAACTTTAGACCACTTTAGATCACTTTTAACTTTAGGCACTTTATAAGCCGCTTTCAAGGCTTAGAGGGGTAACCAAATTGTCCTCGTCTTCCAAATCTCCGCTTAAGGATATTCTCAGAACCTCTTTGCCTGCCGTTATCGACCTGTCTTCCCAAACCATTGCCTGGTTAATCGAAGCAATTTATATCGGTCACTTATCCGCAGCAGCATTAGCCGGGGTGGGATTAGCGTTGCAAGTGGTGATTCTAACCTTTACGGTGGTATTGACATTTGTTGTCGGCGCATCCATTATTATCAACAATTATTTAGGTGCAAAGGATAGCTGGAATGCCAATCACGTTTTGGCGCAGGCGTTAATGATCGGAACGCTTCTGGCGTTTCTGATCTCGTTTCTTTGGTATTTTGGCGGAACGCAAATTTTTTTGGCAATCAAGGAAGAGGAGCCGATTGCCCGGCTATACGGGGAGCAATACCTGGAAACGATTTCTTATTTTGGCCCGTTAATAATGATCAATTTTATTGCCCTGGGAATTATGAGAATGGTTGGCGATACAATGATTACGATGCGAATCAATCTTTTTGCTAATGCGCTCCATCTTATATTGGCGCCGATTTTAATTTTCGGCTATTTTGGAGTACCGGCATTAGAAGCGCGCGGTGCCGCCCTGGCAATTGGCATCGCTCACTCCATTGCCCTGTTTATTACACTATATTATTTGCGGAGCCGGAAATCGGTGCTTTTTCTATCGTTCAGAGAGTATACCAAACCCAACCTTGAAACGTTTCGCCGGTTATTTAAATTGGGAATACCGACAACCGTGGAACAACTTGTGTGGGCGATTGGGCAATTGGTTTTGAGCTTTTACGCCGGTTTATTGGGAATTGTAGTGCTCGCCGCCCACCAGGTATTTGTCAGAATTCAGGCGGTGTTGACAATGGTTTTTCATGGGTTCGGCATTGCATCCATGACGTTGGTTGGAAAGAATCTCGGTGCGGAAAAAGAAGGGCAGGCGATAAAAACCGGTAAGTTAACCGGCAGCGTTGCCTTCATTTGTTCTATCGTGGTTGCCGTTATCTTAATTTTGTTTCAAGATACCTGGTTCCGGGTTTTTACGGCAGATGAAGAAGTAATCCGTTTTGGCACGCAGGCAGTTTTTGTTTTAGCGATTATCCAAATTCCCAAAGCGGTAAACATTGTGTTTACCGGGAACCTGCGCGGCGGAGCAGACCTCAATTGGCTGATGTGGTTGGCAATTAACAGCGTTATCATTTTCGAAGTTGCCGGAGCGTATGCTTTGGCGATCAGTTTAAATTTTACCCTGATCGGCTTATGGCTCATTCAAGGTGTTGATGAAACCTTTCGCCTGGCGTTAAATTCCTGGCGTTTCCGGCAGCGAAAATGGAAAGTGAAAGATATTATGGATTAGGAATGAAATTATTTAAAAACTTCATTACTTTCGAAGGCATCGATTTCTCCGGTAAATCGACACAGACGAAAATTATTGCCGAAAAGCTGCAAGCATTGGGCTTAAACGTCAAGCTGCTTCGCGAACCGGGCGGTGCAGTAATTTCTGAGAAAATTCGGGAAATCATTTTGGATAATGCTCATCAGGAGCTGCATCCTCGCACGGAAATTCTGCTGTATTCCGCAGCAAGAGCGCAAATTGTTCACGAAAAGATTTTGCCACTTTTGGAAGCCGGAGACTATTTGATGCTCGACCGCTTTTACGATTCAACAACAGTGTACCAGGGGTACGGCCGCAAACTCGATATTCATTTTGTTGAAGCATTGAACAAATTTGCAACGTCGGGCCTCGCTCCCTACAAAACATTTTTTATTGATATTTCTCCTGAAGAAGCGCTGCGGAGGCGCAAAGCAGCTGACCGCCACAGTGATCGATTGGACAACGAAAATGCTGAATTTTATCAAACCGTTTGGAAAGCGTACCAGAACTTACTGCATCAATTTCCGAATCGTTATATTGTGATCCCCGGCGATGAAACAATTGAAAATATTTCTACTTTTATTCTGCATAAAATTATCGAAATATGGAAACTGCCATTATAAAAAAAGCCAATTTTAACCGGAGGTTTTTAGATGTTTGCGCAGAAAAAATATGTCACCTGGCTGGCGCTTTTTTTTTTTATCATTTCGACGATCTGGTTTTATAACCATTCATTAGCAAATAACGAAGAATCCTACCACAAAATTGGCCGCGGTTTATTTTATTTAAAAGAAGTTTTCGAAACAGTTTCCCGCAATTATGTCGATGAGCTGGACCCGGAAGTTCTGAGCAAAGCGGCCATCGAAGGAATGCTGGAAGATTTTGATCCCTATAC
>CAXHHS010000781.1:0-3874 GCA_964015645.1 uncultured bacterium | reverse complement strand
AGGTGATTACCCTGATGAGAAACAGCCAATGAGATTTCCGGCCGCAAAGAAGGTTCCTGCCCTGGCAATTTTCCGAAACGAAGCGTTTTAATTGATTGAAGGCGGTTTTGCGGATACGGAATTACGATAACGCTATCGCCCTCATTTTTTCCGGTTAACCGGGCGCGTGGATAATTTTTTAAAGTGACCCATTCACTTAATGAATCGTTTTTTATCGTTTTTAGAGAATCGTTCTTCGATTGAGAATTCGTGGTATAAAACCGGATCAACGATTCGATGAGTTGATTTTGGTAAACATAACTTTCGGTCTCAACATTAATATTTTCAGGGAGTTGCAAAATAATTGCCGGTAAGTGTTGTGTTTGCAATATTAATATGTGATTGTTTAGTTGCCTGCTAAACTTTGCCTGGTTTACGACGACGTTATCATTGAAATCCGTATAAAACTGCCGAAAAATTTTCCGCTTATCCGTTAACCCATCGTATTGAATTTTGATAGCGGTCGAAAATGTCAAATCGTACATCGCATTGGTATCCGCGCTGTCAATAAAATAAATAAAGCGGCTTAACCATTCGTTTAAATTGGAATGGCCGGTGGTTTCCGCCGATTGAATTTTGCGCCCGATTCGAATAATTTGCTGGCGGTCATTGGTTAAGACGGTTAATAAATATGGCGCTTTATGATTTTTTAGCGGCAGGGAAAGGGTGTATTGATTTTTTGCGATTTGCTGTAATTGTATTTTTTCCGCGCGCTCCGGTGCAAATTTTCGAATCCATTTTTCGAAAACAGCAGCTTCATAGTTGGTCGCAAAAATATCACTATTATTCTCAAAAAGTTGCTTAACCCATTTCGTGGAATTATCAGCAAATCCCGGTACTAATCCCACAAAAAGAATTAGCGGAACAATATAAAATCGGATTAAACAGTTTATAAACAGGGAGTAAGCAATGGGTTTAATGGCGCATCCCTTCGGTATTAAAATAATAGACGTTTTTGTAAAACGAACTGCCAATGCGTCGTTTTAATACGATCGTTACGGAGTTAAGCGATAGCGGTCTCCGTAACGGCAGTGCTTTTGCGGAGATAATCTCCGCGACAAACCGGCATTACGGAGACCGCTATCGCTAATCTCCGTAACGATCACATTACGGTTCGCTCCCGACAATTTCAAAATCGTGCAAACTAATAACCGAACTATCGGCAAATGGCTGGGGCTGCCAGGCGCGTACATGAATTAGCGGTTGTTCGAGGATTCGAAAATCGATCATCAAAAACAAAAAGCCTTCATCGCTATACGTTGAAGAATTCCAACGCTGTTTTAGTTGAATACCATAGATTTCCGGATAATCGTTATGGCGAACAACATCCAAACTGTCAAATTGAATTTTAATAAAACTATTGAGAGTGAAAGCGTTAGACAGTCGTTGAATATATTCTTGTTTGCTGAGTTGCAGAAATTCAATTTTATCCTGGCTCAAAAATGATTTTTTCAAATAATCGGTTTTTTGCGGTGCGCGTTTTACCACCCGGCCTACAATGATGAGGGCATCATCGGAAAAAGCGTCTTTAATAAACCCGATATCTTTACGGTTATAAGCGGTTCGATACATTTCCACATAATGCAAAATCCGTTCGCGCCTTGCCAAATCCTCCACATCTGTTTTTTCATCTAAAATTTTTCGCCACCAGCGTTTTTCGATGGAAAAATAAACATCCAAAATAGTTGCTTCTTTATCAAATTCTACCACTAAATATTGCGTGGGGCTTCCGGGGGTTTCGCCTAATTGCACCCGAAGCTTAATATCACGAACCAGGTAGGTTGCCTTATCTGTTTTTTGCAACACAGTTAGCTCATAGCGTTTCAATACGGTTTTGAAGCGCGATTTGTCTAACAACTCGGAAAAAGTGATAAACGCTTCACCCGTAAAATAGGAGCGCAGGGAATCAATCGATTTATTTTCCTCGGAATATAATGTGCTGGCGTTTAAAACATCCGTTAACCGTTGTGAGATTTCCCGGTGCAGCAAAGAATCGCCGCTCCCGCTAACTTCTACCGTGCTGATAATTCCGGCTTGTAAGGAAGCTGTAAATATTAAGTAATAAAGAATATACCATTTTACCCGCTGCATTATAAATCTCCTCCTGTTGTATATCCTGTTAATCCCGTCTAAACTGTTAAAGCACTTCCACCCAGATCATCGTTTTACCCGCAAATTTCAATAAGTTTGGATAGGTTTGTAATAAATTCAAGTCGAAATAATTTTCTCCGTCAAAATAAAGGGCGGCAAAAACATCCTTTCGATCAACGATAAAAACATATTTTTGGCCGGGATTGGTAAAATCAGATTTTTTTCCAAATACAATTTTACTGGTTTGATGGTAATAAGAAAGATTGTTTAATAAATTCCGGCTTTCGTTAATGATCATTAGATCCTGAATAACACCCGGCAGATCACCTGCTGTTTGGAGTGTGTCCGCAGCTGGGGAAGGTCTTTGGTCAATGTTTGCGAAAGTAGGGGATGATGGATCCATTTTTATGCGTTTATTTGCCGGAAATTTTAATAACGCTGTGGAATCCGCATCCAGAACTTTTTCAACAATCCATTTCACTTCTTTATCTTTTATATTATCCAAATAGCTGTACTCAATATCCAAATTTAATGTAAACCCAGGGTCAATTGTTTCCTGCATTAATGTAACCAGCGCCATTCCATCTTTCACACCGCTATATTCAATTCCATCGCGAGTTTTATAAAAAACATCTAGCTCTTTTACCCGGCGGTATTGATAATAGACCGCCAGTGTGATAATGGTTTCACCTCCTTCTTCTTCTATTTTATAGCGATTGACGACGATATCGATTAACAATTGCGCCAATTTAAGGCATATGTCTTTTTGCGGAATGCCGTAAATGGAATCGATTTTGGGATACGGAAAATGCAACGTGTCAGGAAAAATATGGCTCAAAATAAATCCCCGGTAATATGCTCTAAAGGCTTTTCCTAATTTCCATTCCGATTCATAATCCCACGCCGATGTTAGAAAACCAAGTATTTTTTTCTTTTGCTCGGCAATATATTCTTCAATCCTCTCGCGTTTGATGTATTTAAAAATATATTTCCCTTTGCGAGTGTCGTAATCGATTTCTTTCAAATCTTTTAATTTCATCAGCGAATACGCTTTTTTAATCACTTGCGCGCGCTGATAAAATTCTTCCTCGGATTCCGATTCCGTAAACCAAAATCGTTTTTGAAAGGTAGAATCGATGTGATTTACGAATGATTCGATTGCTTTTAAACGGGCAATTTTGGCATCGTGATGCACCCCATCCCCAAAGTAATGTACTGAAGATCGTTTGATTTCCAGGATTCTCTGTTTTTCTTTTTCCTGGGCGAACAGGCAAAAAATGATGCAGAAAAGAGTGCTGATTATAATCTTGATATTGAATTTCATTATTCCATTGGAATGTATTCCCCAACTTTATGGCAGAATAATTTGTTGGCAGAATGATTTAAAAATTATTCTGACGAATAATCATTCTGCCAAAAAAACATTATAAAATTGGGGGCTACATACGAAGCCTGGGTTAAGATGTTCATCATTGATTATCCGGAAATATCGGCGGTTGAATACCCGGCAGATCGCTGCCGCCGCCATTGCCGCCGCTGCTATTCATCAGGAAAAAAGTGCCAACTCCCGCAGCAACGGCGCCGCCGGCAATATACAACCATGTTTTTGATCCGCCCGGTTTAGCCTGGCGAGCGACCGGCGGTGGTGATTGCGCAGGCGGCTGCTCCTCTTTTTCCAAATTTATTTGAACGGTTTTATCTTTACTGTCTTCAATTTCGATTTCCGAACGATAGGGTTGGTAGC
>CAXHHS010000780.1:0-3876 GCA_964015645.1 uncultured bacterium | reverse complement strand
GGAATAATGCAATTCACCTATTTTGGGCGGAGAAAGTCGAAACCATTCCCCCACCACTGTTGAAATCGATGGAAAGAAGAATACGGAATAGGTTTGAAAAAATTTTCAGTAAGGAGATTGCAGCGAGGCATGATGAGTTTCTAAAAACGTTAAGTCAAAAGTACGATGTTGATTTCGAATCCCTTAAAATAAATTTAACAACCAGAACAGAATTTTTTGTTGAATGGGGCGAAGAAGTGGGATATGATAAAGACCAGGAAATTCAACTCCGAAAAAAGTTATATTTGGAAAAGTTGATGCTAGACCCATTTGCCAAAAAATTAACAAAGGAGCCGACGCCGGAAGACTGTAAAAGGGAATATAATAAAAACCCGGAAAAATACAGTCGCAAAGGATGGTTTAAAATTCAAGAAATTTTAGTAAATGATTTGACTATCGCTGAGAACCTTTACAAAAGCGCTAAGAACGGTGCTGATTTTGAAAAATTGATGAGAGAAAATAGTGCAGGCTTGCGCCGCAATCGTGGAAAGAATGTTACATCAATTACGGAAAATCAGCGTGACAGAATCGGTAAAACCGTAGCTTCTATGACGGTGGGAGAAATATCCAAACCCATTGAATTCCGGGGGAAATATTCGATAATCAAATTGATTGATAAAATTCCCGAAAGGCAGCTAATGTTTAAAGAAGTGAAGATGGGAATTAAATATAAGTTAAGAAAAACCCGCTTCGATTCCATTAAAACAAATTGGTTTAAAAACGCCAGAGAGTCCGTGCAGATTACGATTTATGAAGACCATCTAAAATCAGCCTTCAATTAGTCGATAAATTATGGCTAATTTGCTGATGTTACGCTTCTGCTGAAGACCGATTTTGGTTGATTTATGCACGCCCTTTGCTTAAAAATAATGAATGTAATCCAGGAGGCCAAAAAGGTGAAAACAAGTAAAATCAAAATTTACCGGGGAAGTTTTATTATTATGCTTTTTGCGTTTAGCATTCTTTCAAGCACTAACATCTATTCATCAGATAACTATGAAGACCTGGTTACTTTATTTAAAGAATGGCGGGCGTTTGAACGGCCACCAATGCTGGAAGGAGCGCCTGACTATACGGAAAAAACATTTGAAAAACGATACGAATCTTTTAAAGAATATAGACAGCGATTGGAGGGAATCGATTATAGCAAATGGTCGATTGAGCAAAAAGTTGATTGGTATATTCTATTAGCTGAAATGAATGGTTTTGATTTTAACCATCGCGTTCTAAAGCCCTGGGTTCGCGATCCGGCATTTTACAAATCCATCTGGACTTATAAAAGTGATGTTCCCGCCCACGAAGGCCCCACACATCACATGGTTACCGAATTGTGGACTTACAATTTTCCGCTTACTAACGATGAAGAAGCTCGCCTGATCGCCGATCTCCGTGTTATTGCACCGCTTATGAAACAGGCGCAAATTAATCTCACCGGCAATGCTAAGGAACTTTGGATTGCCGGAATTCGGGTTATCAAGCAGCAAAGCGCAAACCTGGATCAAATTCGAGAAACTGCCGGTGACAACGCAAGCGAAAAGCTGAAAACAACCATTGCCAACGCCAAAGCAGCTACAAACGAGTTAGCCGCCTGGTTAGAACAGCAAGCGCCGTTAAAGACCGGGCCATCAGGAATTGGTAAAGAAAACTATACCTGGTACCAGCAAAAAGTTCATCTGGTTCCCCTGACCTGGGAAGATGAAGTGACGGTGCTAAAAAGAGAGCTGGCGCGGGCCTGGGCATCTCTAAAACTGGAAGAACAGCGTAACCGGGATTTACCGGAGCTTGTTGCGGCATCATCGGTTGAGGAATATAATGCACTTGCCGAACGTTCGGTTCAAAAGTTTATTTCGTTTTTAAGAGAGAAAGAAATTGTAACAGTAGCCGACTATTTCGAACCCGTGTTGCGAGACCACATGCTCGAATTCGTCCCCGAAGAAAAACGAAACTTTTTCCTGATCGGCTCTCACTATGACCCCACGCCGCTGTATTCGCATTTTTATCATTGGTTTGAACTGGCGCAGATGGAACACGATCCTCATTCCAGTTTAATCCGGCGAGATGCGTTACTTTACAATATCTTTGATAGCCGAAACGAAGGAACCGCCACAGCAGTCGAAGAGATGTTTATGCAAGCCGGTTTGTATGACGATAACCCCCGGGTGCGGGAAATCGTTTGGATTATGATTGCCCAACGGGCAGCAAGAGGCCTCGGTTCGTTGTACGCTCACGCCAATGATATGACGATGGAAGAAGCCGGCAAAATTCACAGTGAGTGGACCCCACGTGGCTGGATGAAAACGGAAAAAGATTTGCTTATCTTTGAGCAGCACCTTTACTTGCGCCAACCTGGTTACGGTACTAGCTATATCACCGGTAAGTATTTATTAGAGGAAACGATGGCTTCTTACGCTCTCAAGAAGGAAGAACAAGGTGTGCCATTTAAACTCAAAGATTTTTTTGATGAATTAAATGCAATCGGTAACATTCCGATTTCTCTTACTCGCTGGCAGATGACCGGGATGGAAGATCAGCTAAATACGATTTTCGGAAAATAATTCCCAAAACATTCCCGATGGCCCGGCATTCACAATAACCGAATTGCCCAAAATACTTTGTTTGCCGCTGCTGGCATGAATATGGCCACAGACGACCAATTTGGGTTTTCGTTGTAAAATAGCTTCCCGAACCGCAACGCTTCCCAAACTTCTGCCGGTAGAGGAAACATCCAAAGCGCCTTTTGGGGGAGAGTGGGAGATTAAAACACCTTCATCCGGACAGTCTTTCAATAAATCGCGAGCTTCTTCTTCGCTAAAATCATAACTCCAGGCACCAAAGGGCGTAACCGGAATGCCGCCGCCAATACCGTAAAACTCCACTCCCTGAGCATTAATGCCATTTCCATGAAGAACAATCGCAGACGGCCAGTTTTTGCAGGCTGCTGTTAATTCCGAATAGTTTTCACTATTTCCCGGTACCAGAATGGTTGGCTTTTGAATCTCCTTTAAAGCGTCAATTGTATATTCCAAACCGCTTCGGATGTTGCCGAGATCGCCCGCACAAACGACAATATCCGCATCCCGGGATTTTTCTTCCAGTAGTTTGCATTTGTTTATATCGCAGTGGACATCGCTAAATAAGAGCAGCTTTTTTCCCATATGAAAAGTTCTTTGGCAAAATGAATTTTGCACTCCTTTATAGCATTATGGTTTTGGAATAAACTGGCGCAAATAAGTAGCACTTTGGCGGAGAGCAGCTTTGCGGCGCTCCAACGAACCTTCGTATGCGCGGTCTTCGACTTCCACGCTAACAGGGCCGCTATAGCCGGTATCGGTTAATACAGAGAAGAATTTTCCCCAATCCACTTCGCCCAGGCCGGGGAGTTTAGGAGTATGGAATTCCAACGGCGTTGCCATGATGCCCATGTCGTTAAGCTTGTGGCGGTCAATGCGAACATCTTTGGCATGGAGGTGAAAGAGTTTATGAGAAAACTCTCGCAGCGGATTGAGGTAATCCATATGCTGCCAAATCATGTGAGAGGGATCGTAATTCAGGCCAAAATTGTCGCTGGGGATTTCTTCGAACATCCTTCGCCAGATAGCCGGGGTGTGGGCTAAATTTTTGCCGCCGGGCCATTCATCATCGCTGAAATACATCGGGCAATTTTCGATACCGATGCGAACGCCCTGTTTTTCGGCATACTGAATCAGCGGCGGCCAGGTTTTTTTGAATGCTTTCCAATTATCCGCTACCGATTTTGTCCAATCACGCCCGATGAAGGTATTCATCTGGTTGATCTCCAGCATCGCCGCCGCGCGAATAACCTTTTTGATACTGTCT
>CAXHHS010000779.1:0-3890 GCA_964015645.1 uncultured bacterium | reverse complement strand
GGGAGGAGAATTTTTTGCCCAAAAGCGAATTTATACCATTCTTCCGTTCGATGATTCGCGAGTATTAATCGGAACGCGGCGGCATGGCCTGTTTCTTTATGATGGCAACACCATCACACCTTTTAAAACCAATGCAGACGCTTATTTGTTAGAAAACCAGCTTTACCAGGGAGCAGCATTAGAAAATGGATTGTTTGCCCTCAGTACCTTACGCGGCGGCCTCGTTCTTATTGATAAAACCGGCCGCCTCTGCCAAATCGTTAACAAAACATCCGGTCTGCGTGATGAGAGGATTTATCACGTTTTCTCGGATCGACAAGGCGCATTATGGCTGGCATTGAATAACGGAATTTCCCGTGTGGAATTACCCTCGCCGCTTTCTCGCTACACAGCATCTTCCGGCATCGAAAGCACTGTCGAGTGGATCACTCGTCACCAGGGCAGAATTTATGCGGCCACGCACCTCGGCGTTTATTACCTCAGCAACGAAAGTGGTCTTAAAGCAGAATTTAAACCGGTTAAAGGTATTCTCACATTTACCTGGCACTTATTAAGTGTCGGAAATGAATTATTCGCTGCCAGCAGCGATGGCATTTATAAGATTGCAGGAGATCGTGCGATACCACTAAAAACCGGTTTCAATAGTACATTTTTCTTACACCGGTCGCGGCAAAATCCCAATCTTATGTATACCGGATCGATAACCGGCTTAGGCGTTTTACAATACGAAAAAGGCTTCTGGAAGCCCCTCGGCAAAATTAAACAACTAAAAGAGTTGATCATTGAAATTTTGGAAGATGATGATGGATCCCTTTGGCTGGGAACACAATTTGAAGGATTGCTAAAGGTGGAATTTCCTCCGTCATTTTTTTCGGAGAAGGTTCCGGAATTAAGCGCCCAAATCATTCGTTTCAACGATGTCCATGGCCTATCAGCGCAGCCAATACGCCCAACGATGGTTGACGGGAAAACATACTTTGCAACCCAAAAAGGGCTTCGACGGTATGATGCTGCTAAAAATTACTTTGTGCCGGATTCTACTTTCGGAGCTTTTTTGGCGGACACGGTTGCCTGGGTTTTTCGGGCGCAGCAAGATCGCTGGAAAAATGCCTGGTTTATCGCTGGAAAAGGGCATCAAACCTATACCGGGAAAGCGATTCCGAAATCCGGCACCCGTGGAAAATATACCTGGCAAGACACGCCTTTTTTACGAATAAATGACCTCGGTGATATGATGTTCATTTACCATGATGAAAATTCCGGGGCACAGAAGCCAGGCAACACAATCTGGTTTGGCGGCACCGAAGGCATTGCCCGGTATATGCCGGTTTTCACTAAAGATTACAACCATGACTTTCGAACAAACATTCGCCGGGTTAGTGGTATTTCAACTGATTCAACATATTACAACGGTATCGCAATACCCGGCTCCGAGCCATTTACCTTCGGATATAAAGCAAACTCGCTGCGCTTCGAATTTGCTGCTGCCAGCTATGATGACATCACTGCAAATCGTTACCAATTTAAGCTGGAAGGATTTGATGAAGGCTGGTCCGGCTGGACAGCGGAAACCAAAAAAGATTATACCGGTCTTTCCGAAGGCGATTATGTCTTTACCGTTCGAGCGAAAAATATTTACGGCCATTTGGGCAGCGAAGCGCAGTTTCAGTTTTCCATTCGCCCGCCCTGGTTCCGCACCTGGCAAGCGTACCTGGTTTACACGCTTCTTTTGGGAATAGTGTTTTACGGATTTACCCGGGTTGTAATTAAACAGGTAAAAGAAAGAGAACGAGAAAAATCTCGTTTAAAAGAAGCGGAAATAATGCAGAGTAAAAACCTGGCGCTTCAGGAAAAAAATGTTCAGCTAAACAACTTGCTGCAAGAATTTCGTACTGCCCAGGCGCATTTACTGCAATCGGAATCACGATTTCGCTCCGTTGCGAAGTCTGCGAACGACGCCATCATTTCAGCAAACAGTCGCGGTAATATCATCTTTTGGAATAGCAGCGCCGAGCGGATTTTTGGCTATACGGAAGCCGAAATCATGGGAAAATCCCTAACGTTGTTAATGCCCGAAAAACACATCAAAGCACATCGCGAAGGAATGGAGCGGATGAATGCCGGGGAAAAAAGCCGCATTATGGGTAAAATTGTCGAATTAACCGGGCAGCGAAAAGATAACTCGGAATTCCCCATCGAGCTGTCCCTGGCAGCCTGGGAAACAGATGAGGGGAAATTCTACACCGGAATTATTCGGGATATTACCAGCCGCAAGAAACGGCAGGCGGAATTGCAGCAAACCCAATCGCAACTTTACCAATCGGAAAAAATGGCCTCGCTTGGCAAATTAACCGCCGGTATCGCTCACGAAATTAACTCGCCTATGGGTACTATTAAAAGCAACGCCGACTTGATAAAACGTTGCATCGAAAAATTAGAAGCGCTTCTGCCAAATCTTAAAACGGATTCCGAATCCGCTATGGATAATAAATTTGAAAAGTATATTCAGCTTTTGAAAGAAAGCAGCGAAATCTCCGGGGCTGCGGGCAAAAGAATTGAAACGATTTTGCAAAGCTTGAAAAATTTTACTCGCATGGATGAAGCTGATTTTCAAATGGCAAACCTTAACGAGGGAATCGAAAGCGCTCTTAACCTGATCGACCTTGAGATTCACGAGCGCATTAAGTTTGAGAAAACACTCGGCGACCTGCCTGATATTTGCTGCTATCCTGGCGAGCTAAACCAGGTTTTTATGAATGTTTTGAATGCTTCTGCCCATTCAATAAAGGAAAAAGGGATGATTTCCATTCGCACATTTTCGAACAACGGCCATGTTAATGTGGAAATTCGAGACGATGGCGAAGGATTTTCCCAGGAAGCGTTAAAGAGTTTATTCGATCCGGCCTTTTCAAAAAATAGTAGCCGGGTACAAACCGATTTCGGATTATTTACCAGTTACAACATCATCCAAAAGCATCACGGGCAAATCAAGGTAGAAAGCGAACCGGGGCACGGCAGCGTGTTTTTAATTAAAATTCCGCGAGACTTAAACCCTAATCGAGCGATATGAGCGTTTCTTTTTGATATTGCTTGACAATTTGCTTTGGAATAGTTAATGTAGCCTCCTTTTTTATTATCGCACTGCAAGCTGTACAAGCCGTCAAAAAAATATTGTAACACGACCGGCTTAGTTGCATCAAACCCTTCCGTGCGATTTTGGCGAATGAACTATATTGCTAACTCAGGAGGCTAACATGTTAAAAGATTTGGCGAGGCAGGTAGAAATTTATTCCAAAACCAATCTTCCGACCCTTTACGGAAATTTCAAAGTTTATGTATTTCGCAATTCAATTGATCATAAAGAACACCTGGCAATTGTTAAGGGTGATGTTAAACAGAAACGGGATGTTCCGGTTCGAATTCATTCCGAGTGTCTCACCAGCGAGGTGCTTGGTTCATTAAAGTGTGACTGCCGGGAGCAGTTGCAAACGGCTTTACAATATATTTCCGAGCGAGAAAGCGGTATTGTTTTGTATATGCGGCAAGAAGGCCGGGGAATTGGGTTGGGAAATAAAATTCGCGCCTACGCCCTGCAAGAAGCAGGTTACGATACGGTAGAAGCAAATCACCTGCTGGGTTTTCCGGATGATTTACGCCGGTATGATGTGGCTGCGGCCATGCTGGATATTTTAGGCGTTCAATCGATTCAACTACTTACCAACAATCCCAACAAAGTTGCCGGTTTAGAAGAATTTGGGATTGCGGTAAACAAACGGCTTCCCCTGGAAATTGAGCCGAATACCATTAATAAGTTTTATCTTTATACAAAGGCAAAAAAATCCGGGCATTTGTTAGAATTGAACCCCCTGTTTGAGCAGGTAGAATTGGCT
>CAXHHS010000778.1:0-3890 GCA_964015645.1 uncultured bacterium | reverse complement strand
TAATTCTGTCGCGACGTGCGGCTCCTGCCTCGTTTCCTCCTCCCCTGTCCTCTCAAATCTCAAGGAGTATTTTTTGCACTATACCATCGATTACGAAACCCAAACTAGCGCGCCATTTTTAAATATTTCGACGCTTCGCAATCCGTTTAATTACCGGATGAAGATATTACACAATCATCAGTACCAGGCGCAAACTGTGGATGTAGTGGAGACATTTAATTATTTATTGGGATTATCGATAGAGCAAACAATTGCGAAAGCGGAAAACGACAGGCGCTATGTTTTTGTTTTTGGGATGGTTGGCCGCGAAAAAACTGCTGTTATTTGGCGATCTATGGAAAGCCTGGATTTTCAGCAGGATAAATCGCTTATCCGGCAAACCATTAAAGATTTTGCTCTTGATAAAATTTATGTCAACGGAGATTGTATTTTGGAAGGTTTTCTGAATATTGAGCTTGAGATGCGAGAGCGGCTGCTAAAGAATAGCCACAGTTAATTTTTACCTATACATTCGTTAAAATGCTTCTTGTTTTCGTTTTTTTTAGCCACAGATTTGCACGGATTATCACGGATTTTTTCTGTTACTTTTTTATCCGTGTACATCCGTGAAAATCCGTGGCTAAAGAAGTTCTCTTTCCACTACCTCGCCAGCAACATTTTCTTAACCTGCCGAAAATCGCCTGCTTCTAACTGGTAAAAATAGACACCGCTGCTCAAATCGCGACCGTCAAATGTTACCGTGTAAGCGCCTGCTGTTTGTTGTTGATTAACCAGCAAAGCGACTTGCTGCCCTAAAATATTGAACACGCGGAGGGTAACCGGGGCAGATTTCGGAAGAGAATACCGGATATTGGTTTCCGGGTTAAATGGGTTGGGATAATTTTGTTCCAGGTTAAATTCGGAAACAATCGTAGGATTTTCGTTATCTTCTATATCGCTAACCAGCAGGCCTTCCAGTACAAAGTGGTCTACCCAAACGTGATTAGACGTTGCCCCGCTTTCCCCACCCTGGGTGTGATAATAATTAATTGCGATATAAATATCTTCAGCTTCATACGCCGAAAGGTCGAAAGAAAATTCCGCGTAATTTCCGGTACCGGGAGGCACGCGAAAGTAGGCGATTTCATCCGTAAAACTGTCAATATTGTTATCTGTTTCCGACACCCATACTTTGATGGAATCCGGAAAATTCCCGCTGGCAGCACCGGCATAAAATTTTAAAACATCTCCGTTTTGAATTGTCGGCAGTTGGGGAGAAATCAGCCAATCATCGATTAACATGCCATTGGCGCTTTGGAAATCGCTTTCCCAAAAACGGGTTCCGGTTTGTGGTTGAACTACCACGACATTGTTTTCTGACAATTGGCTAACATAGTTCCAGGTTTCACCGTCTCCGTCGCGATCTACGGTGGTCCATCCCGCGGGAATGGAAGCAGAAGAGAACACTTCTTCCCACCGAATTCCAACTTCGCCGCCAGTGGAAACTTCCCACCCCATATCTTCGAACATTGCCAGCATTACCGGGCCGGGATTATGAATGGTTTCCGATGTACCAATTGATGGCGTCAATAGAGCATTAATATTTCCAGCCGGATAAGTGGATTCATTAAGATGGGAAAAGCTGGACCCTTCTTCCCAGGGATTCGGAGCGAACAATTTAGCGGGCGTACCACCGTTGGCGACATTGGTTAGCGGCCCGTTAAAAAAAAGATTATCGCTAATTAATTGGCTCCCCAATGCCGAAGACGGGTTTTGGAAAATATCGGTATCGATTAACAATTGTCCAAAGCCATTTTCGACACGCTCGTCAAAAACCAGCGGTAGCCCGGAGTTAAATCCCCAGTCTCCCTGCCCACTGTTAAAATCTAAAGAGCCGATAAATCCCAAACCGTGCCCCAGTTCGTGTAAGACAACGGTTACAAAATCGAACCTGCCTGACGGTGTTTGGCCGTCGGTTCCCAGGTACCAACTACTCAAATCACTGTTAAACGTGGCATTTATATCCGCTTCATTCGCGCCGTTTACATGGGATTCAGATATTGATTCTGCCAGAGCAACCGTCATTAATCGCTGGTTGTTTACGATAGCGATATCGCCCGGGCCAGCCTGGCCTAATACGCCAGATCCTAGTGATTCCCAATTGGCATTTACATTGATTGGCCAATTCGAAATAAGTATCGAAGCCCAAATATCGACTGCAAACTGAAAAGCTGCCCGAGCTTCCGAGGTAAATCCATTGTAAGTGACCACAAAGTTTGCGGTTTGTACTCTATTTTGCAGAAAATTTTTGGGAGGTGCTATCCTGGAATGCATATCTTTATGAATTGGCGTATAAATACATCCGTCAGCAAATTTACCATCAATCAGTTGAATGGTCAGTTCTGAGGCTTCAAGCACTGTTCTACCACTTTGTGCGAAAACGATTTGGAACGTTAACATACTCGCTATTATCAGCGCACCATACAGCTTTTTCATCGATGTCTCCTTAGATGTTAAGTAAACTTTTCCGAGACTATATTCGGCAATTATCGTGGGAAATTTAATCCTGTTTATCCTGCCGCGTAAGCGGCGACTACGGCATAAATCCTGTCAAAAAAGGAAGGAATATAAGATTATTGAGGAAAGCAAAAAGTGATATTACTTCCGTAAAACCGCTTTGGAAAAAATATGATTGGGAATATCGGCATTAAATTCGATTGCTTCCAGCACAAACTCCGTCCCATCACCGCTTTTTAACTCATCTTTAAAAATAATATGTTTTGCAATCCAGCGTTTATCAACCGCCATTACCTCTTTTATGCTGGTACTCTTCAGCAGTTTTCCACTTTTGGCAAACCGTTCTTCTCGCAGCGGAATATGGTGGTTTTTGTCCACCCATAGTTTTCTGGAATGGTAGGCAATATCCGGTTGTTTAGCGATTAACTCCACCACCCAACAGTCGCGCTCGGTGATAATTTCTTCTCCGATTACTTCCGCTGTGTAAACGTCTTGTAGTTTGCGATCTTCCATAAAATCTTCGTACGATAGATCGGACCCCATTACCGATTGCCGCAGCATGTGCCCGGAAATTTTGATAGTGCGATCGGTTCCCGGGGAGTATGTCCAGAGCTGATCGTCCAATTTCAACATTTTAGTGCCTTTTTCTCGCGGGGGCGAAAGATATTCCGTAAATGATTTTTCGGCACCCTGTATCCAGTTTTTTGCGACAACCGTGCGAGTGCCGCGTTTGCTGTGAATAATCATTTTGGATGTGGAGATGCGATTTTCTGCAATGAGGTTCTCGTCTATCTTTTTGAGCAACTCCTCACCGGTAGGAGATTGGGCAATTAAGTAGGCAGTAGGCAGCAGGCAGCAGGCAAGGAAGAGGAGCCATTGAAGATTGAAGATTGAAGATTGAAGATTAGCAAGCTTACGGCGGGTATGTCTATAATTCCCCGCCTTAGTAAGGAGGGGACAGCATCGTGAAGCGTCCAGCGAACGATGAAGGGGTGGTTGCACAAGATCCGCGCCTACAATCACCCCTGATTTTCTCGCTGAACGCGTCGAAAGCCTGTCCCCGCCTTTGTAAGGCGGGGAATTTTTCCATCTTTTTTCACAAAACGTATTAAGGTTAACATACATAAGATTATTCGAAGCAGGCTCTGCCACTTGCCACTTGAAATTCGCAACTTTTTTTCTCATCCTTCCAATTCCTTGAATAGTTGTGATGTTTGCCGTTTATAAATTCCGATGCCGGAAACTGCCGTTCCCAATAACATTGCTAAAATTCCCGGGATAAATCCGATAACAAAACTTTCCGGCCGTACCTGCGCGCGCAGCACATTTGACATCATCATAGAAGTATTTTTGACCATCGCTCCCATATCGATGCCGGTATTTTGCATATAATC
>CAXHHS010000777.1:0-3902 GCA_964015645.1 uncultured bacterium | reverse complement strand
AGTCGAAGAAGTTGTAGAAGAAGCTAAACCTGCGGAAGAAAAAGCCGAAGCCGTGGAAAAAGAAACAGCAGAAGCTCCAAAAACCGAAGCTACCGAAGAAAAAACTGAGGCTGTAGAGGAAACTTCTTCGGAAGAAAAAACCGAAACTGTAGAAGAGGCTTCAACCGAAGAAAAAACCGAAGCCGCAGAAGAAACTTCTGCCGAAGAAGATAGTGAAAAGAAGTCCTAAATTTTTTAGTTAGCGATTTACACAACAAAGCAACTTTTGACAGGACAATGCCTAAGCATGACACTAAGTTTCCCGGTTGGGAAGTGCCTTGCGTTAATTTACTAAGCCAACTACTCTAAAGGAGGTTTGCGCGATGAAAGAATTCGTAGAGTTTATCGCTAAGCATCTGGTTGACAAGCCGGAAGAAGTTCATGTTGCAGAAGTAGAAGGAGAACGAGTCACGGTGTACGAATTGCGCGTCGGCGATGGCGATCTTGGAAAGGTGATTGGAAAGCGCGGGCAAACCGCTAAAGCGATTCGCACACTTTTAAGTGCTGCCGCCGCTAAGATGGGCAAGCGAGCGGTTCTCGAAATCCTGGAATAAACAAAACGTTTTATTAATATCACTTTATATATCCTTTGATAGAAATGTTTATCGCGATTGGTAAGATTGTTCAAACACACGGCCTCAAAGGATATATAAAGGTGGTTGCTTATTCGGGAGAGCCTGATCGTTTTTTTAATCTTAAAACAATTTATATGGAAGTAGATCAGGAAATGTGTGGCTTTATTATCGAAGATATTCAACCGCTAAATCAGGCTTCTTTAATGAAGCTGCGTGGCGTTGACACGCGAGAAGCCGCCAAGTTCCTGGTGAAAAATGAAGTATGGGTACCGGAAGATCAAAAAATTGAACTTCCTGAAGACACCTATTTTATTCACGATTTAATCGGGTTATCGGTCTTTGATACAACGCAGCAATATCTCGGTGAATTACAAGAAGTTTTCCAAAATGCCGGGAATGATATTTATTCCGTTCGTCAGGATGATCGCGAGATTCTGATCCCGGCAGTTTCCGAATTTGTAAAAGAGATAAACCTGCGAGAAAAAAAGATGGTCGTTCAGCTAATTGAAGGGATGGTGGATTGATTGCAAATCGATGTCGTTACAGCATTCCCGCAAATCCTTCAAGATCCGCTGAACGAAAGCATTCTGAAACAGGCGCAAAAGCGAATTGAATTAACAATTCGCTTATTAGATTTGCGGCAGTTTGCGACGGATAAACATCATATCATCGATGACACACCTTACGGCGGAGGAGCAGGGATGATATTAAAGCCGGAACCGCTGTTCAATGTGATGGAATCAATATTTGCAGAGTCTGCTCAAAAAGAGAACAGTCGAGTTGTTTTTCCTTCTCCGCAAGGGCAGTTGTTTAACCAGGATATTGCCCAGGGACTTTCGGAAACCGAACATGTCGTTTTTATCTGCGGCCATTACAAAGCAGTCGATCAACGAGTAATAGACACCTGGGTTACGGATGAAATTTCAATCGGCGATTTCGTACTCTCCGGTGGCGAAATTCCGGCCCTGTTGATGATTGACAGTATGGTGCGCCTGGTTCCGGGAGTGATCAACGATTTGGAATCCGCCAAGACGGATTCTTTTCAAGATGGGCTGCTTGATTGCACCTACTACACAAGACCGGAAGTTTTTCGGGATATGAAAGTTCCGGAGGTGCTGCTTTCCGGCAATCACCAAAAAATTGCCGAATGGCGCCAACAGCAGCGAATGGAAAGAACAAAAGCGCGAAGGCCGGATCTATATCAAAAATATTTGAATGAACAGAAAAAAAAGACTGAATAATAAATTATACAGATAGATTTTAAGAATAGAAATACAAGGAGGAAATAATCATGGACATTTTAAATACTGTTACTGCGAATCAGTTGGTAACAGATATTCCACAATTTAAAGCCGGTGACACAGTTGCCGTGCATGTAAAAGTAATTGAAGGCGAAAAAGAGCGAATCCAGGTGTTTACCGGGGTTTGTATTAAAAGACGCGGCGGTGGTGTTAATGCGACATTTACGGTTCGTAAAATTTCCAATGGTATTGGCGTTGAGCGTATTTTCCCCCTTCATTCCCCCCGTATCGACAAACTGGAAGTGTTAAAAATTGGCCGTGTTCGCCGTGCCAAACTATACTACCTGCGCCAATTAGAAGGTAAAGCCGCGCGGATTAAAGAAAAAAGAAGACAGTAATTTTGGTTGTTTAAAAAGTGTTCGAGTGCTCAAGTGTTCCTGTGGTTTTCCACTTGAACACTCAAACACATCCTTCTCACATATTTTTCTTTCTTTATACTTCAAACCAAGTTTTGTAAATGCACCATCCGATTTATGTACGGAAAATTATTCCAAAGTCTAACTTACTATTTTCCATACTCTTAAGTTGGGTATCAATATTTTTGTTGCAATGGTGTGCAATCCGGCAAGCACCACCGGGTGGGCCGGAAGATAAAACGCCTCCCAAAGTTGTCGGCACCTTTCCCAAGCCGGATTCTACCAATATTAAACATCTTGATTTCCTGGAAATAGAGTTTGATGAGAACATTGACCGTGCTTCCGTTCGCAATCAAGTCTGGTTTTCTCCTGAACTGCCGAATGGGTTTGAGATCGATTGGAACGGTGGCAAAAAATTTCGGGTTGTATTAAACGATTCTTTGAAAAAAAATCAAACCTATATTCTAACGGTTGGAACAGGGGTAAAGGATTGGCGAAGCAACCGGCTTAGCCAGCCAATCGTCCTTCCCTTTTCCACCGGCCCGGTAATTGATCGCGGGGAAATATCCGGCCAGGTTGTTGCGGAAAAAGTAGAAGGCGTCTTTATTTACGCTTACGAAATGGCCGATACCTTTTCGGCAAAAACTATTTTTAAAGAAAAACCGCCCTATTTCACCCAGGTTGAAAAGAGCGGCAAATACCAAATTAGATACCTGCGCCCGGCAAAATACCGGGTGTATGCGCTCGATGATCAAAATGGAGATCGGCTGTACACCCTACAAGTCGACCAAATCGGTATTCCCTTTAGAGATATACATTTGGATTCTACGGAATATCGCTTTCGCAACATCAATTTTACCATGGTACGAGAAGATACCAGTGCTCCGGAACTGTTACGAGCGAAAGCAACCTACAATACAAAAATTGAAGTGACCTTTAATGAGGAATTAGCGCTCGCCCAAAATTTTAAAGTGGAAATCCGTGATAGCAGCAGCCAGCAGCCCCTAAAAGTATTGGCGCAAGATATTAACGCAAAGGAATCCTCCCGGCTAATTATCTTTACAGAAGCGCAGAAAAAAACCGGATACAAGGGGGAAATCCAGGCGGTTAGAGATAAATCCGGTAATATCAGCTTGCAAAATTCGTTTGATTTTACCGGTTCGGAAAAAATTGATACGGTCTCGGTAAAATTAAAATTGATAGCACCGCGAGATAAGCAGAAGAACATCCGGTTTGATCAAAAAATTCAGCCGGAATTTTCACAGCCGGTGGATAGTGTGTCCCTAAAAAACCATTTTCAACTTTTTGATAGCGATAGCCTGGCCGTTCCCGGGCGCTGGCAATTTTATTCCTTTTCGAAACCGCGCTTTGTTCCCGATACGCTTTTCGAAAAAGGAAAACTCTATTTCATAAAAATCAACGAGGCCGGTATAAAAAGTGTATTTGGCCAAACGATTGGCGATTCCACTTACAGCAACCAGTTTACCACCTGGGATTTTGCCGAATTAGGCGAAATCGGCGGCACTGTTTCAACCAACGATACCGCCTGGCATCAGGCGATTATCGAAACTGAGGCTTACCGGGGTGGGGAGAAATATAAAATGATTGCACCAGCAAATACCTGTCTCTTA
>CAXHHS010000776.1:0-3904 GCA_964015645.1 uncultured bacterium | reverse complement strand
CTATCATTTCGGGCATCAAAAAAAATACTATTTAATGTTAATGAACGCTGTTTTGGGCGGCGGTATGGGGTCGCGGTTATTTCAAAATATCCGTGAGCGGCATGGCATTGCCTACGGAATTTACTCCTTTTTTGATTTTTATTTTGATACCGGTTTGTTCGGCGTTTACCTGGGAACGGATAAAAAAAATATATCTAATGTCATTAAATTATTGGGAAAAGAGTTTAAACGCCTTAAAGATAAACCGGTTTCTAAAAAAGAACTCAGCGAAGCAAAATCACAGTTGAAAGGCAATATCGTTTTGGGGTTGGAAAGTACGGCCGCCAGAATGAACCGCCTGGCAATGATGGAAATGTATCTCGACAATTTTAAAACCATCGATGCCGTCATCGAAAAAATTGACCAGGTGACCAGCGAGTCGATTATCGAGACTTCCGGGGAACTTCTCAATCCCGATAGATTGCTCACCGTTATGTTTATGCCTTTGGATTAACATTACCGATTTTTAATAATGTTTCACAGCGCGTTTAATTTTTTGTAAGTTCGTAAGCGTTAGCAGTTGATGTTTTATAGCGAGGGGATTCAGTGATATTTGGCATTCCGGTGGAGATTCACCATCATGAATACAGGGTGGGCGCTACGCCGAATTTGGTAAAGGAATTAATCGACCTGGACCATCAGGTATTGGTTGAAGCAAAGGCGGGCGAAAAAAGCGGGTTTTCGGATCACGATTATGAAGCGGCTGGGGCAACGGTCGTTCCGTCTCCGGAAAAACTTTACAGCCAATCCGAGTGCATTTTAAAAATCAAAAGCCCAAACCCGGTTGAATACGAGTTAATTCGACCGCATCACAATGTTTTTTCCTTTTTTCATTTTTTTAGCAACTTGGAAATGACCCGCTCTTTAATGGCCCGCGGCTGCACCTGTTTTGCGTACGATTTAGTTAAAACCGCAGAAAACCTCCGGCCATTATTAAACGTCGATCGCCAAATTGCCGGGCAATTGGCGATGCAGCAAAGTGCTTATTTTTTACAAGCACATCATGGTGGGCGTGGTTCCTTGTTGGGAGAAGCGGCTGGCAACCAGTTAACAACGGTTACGATAATCGGTGCAAGTTATTCTGCCATCAGTGCAGTGTTGTGCGCTGTAAAAATGGGCGCAGCGGTTACCATGCTCGTCGATGATTTGGATGCATTAAATTATGCCAGCATCGAACTACCGGCTGATGTGAGTATAAAAATCCGCAGCGAACAAAATTTTAAAGAAATACTCCCCGTAACCGATGTATTAATTAGCGCTGTTCAGCAAGTTGACAGCATCTCCCAAATCGTAATTTCTAACGAGGCGGTGCAGTTATTGCCAAAAGGCGCTGTTATTATTGACCTG
This sequence comes from uncultured bacterium, assembly GCA_964015645.1. Lineage (GTDB taxonomy): Bacteria > Calditrichota > Calditrichia > RBG-13-44-9 > J075 > CAXHHS01. The sequence continues at coordinate 2,518 of CAXHHS010000776.1, read as the reverse complement.
GATATCGATTACGGCGGCAGTGTAGAAACCAGCACGCCAACAACCTTTGAAAACCCGGTCTTTTTAAAAGAAGGTGTCATTCATTATTGTGTTCCCGGAATTACCGGTGTTGTGCCGAGAACCGCATCCGCAGCATTTAGTGAGATTCTGGCGCCATTTATTTTGAAATGCGCCGGAAGCGGATTACCGGAAGCCTTTAAAAAGGATGAAGTCTTAAACAGCGGTCTGGCAATTTTTGAAGGGCGTATTACGAACCGGAAATTAGCAGAAGAACTGGCAGTCTCATTTTATGATTTCAACGATTATACAGAGCCGAATTCGGGATGATAGAGCAATTAAGGAAATTCTGTTACGCACACCCATTTTAACCTACCACAAAATTGATTCACAAAAAGAAATCGGAATCAACACCCTTCCGCCGAAAAAATTTCAGCAGCAAATGCGCTTGCTTTTCGAAGAAGGGTTTCAACCGATCACTTTTTACGACCTATTCACAAAACCGGAAATGCCAGAAAAACCGGTTATTATTACCTTTGATGATGCTTATGAATCCGTATATCAAAATGCTTTTCCAGTGATGGAAATGTTTAATTTTCGGGCAGTTCTTTTTGTGATTACCGGGTTTATGGGGCAATGGAATACATGGGATGTAAATCCCGGCGGAATTCGCTTCCGGCACTTATCCGAACGGCAGCTTAAAACGCTGGCGGAAAAAGATTGGGAAATCGGGGCACATACCATAACGCATCGCGGGTTGCCCTATTTAAACCGGCAGGCGCTTTGGCAAGAACTGTATTTTTCCCGGCGACGATTGGAAAATATTACCCGGAAACCGGTTATCAGCCTGGCCTATCCCTTTGGATTGTGCAGTAATCGTGTTTGCCGGATGGCAAAAAAATCGGGCTATCAATTTGGTTGCAAAAGTATTCGTGGAAATCGCAAAAGCGATTTTCGGCAGCTTTCCCGAATCCCGGTTTACCGGTTTGAAAGTTTAACTGCATTCAAAAAGAAACTGACGCTTCGGAAGCTGCCGCTAATTGAGAAACTAAAATTATCTGCCTTGAGCTGGCCGGCGAATTTAACGCCAGTGTATCAATTTTTATTCCGCCGGCAATTATTCCTTGAAAATAATGTCCAAGAGAACGTATATTTTACCGCCGGTAAGAAAAAATCGCCAATCAACAATCTTATCTTTCACCAGGAGGACCAGGGCAATGGAAAATGACAGTGGAAGTCACATCTCGATTCGCAAACCACAGAAAAAACTATATTATTCCCTGCGACAAACTGCCGAAATGGTTGGGCTGACGACCGAAATCATCAAAAATTGGGAGAAAGAATTTAGCCAGTTGAGTCCCATGCGCAATCGTGCTGGAAATCGCCATTACACTGAGAAAGATGTTCTGCTGCTGTTTAAAATCAAAGAGCTGCTGGTGGAAAAAAAACTCGCTATACCGGAAGCGCAAGCTGAATTAAAAAACAATAATGAACAATTAGAAAAAGACAGTTTACTCCAGTTAAAACAAACGCTTGCGGAGGTAAAAATGGAGGTTGGTGAAATATTAAACTTATTGGAAAGTTGATCCACGTACAATTTTTGGCGAACACATTTTTAACTTTCATTTACGCTTGCTTTCAGATACCGCTTTTTTTATATTTTTGCCGCTTTTTTACTCGGAGCGTGGCGCAGCCCGGATAGCGCACTACCTTGGGGTGGTAGGGGTCGCTGGTTCAAATCCAGTCGCTCCGACGGTAAAGGGGAATTCCTAAAATTTGGACTTCCCCTTTGTTGATTGTGAGAGCCTACGGTAATTCATCCTCAGCAGTAAAACCCTTGTCGCACAGCGACCACTTCGTGGCAGGGTTTGGCTTTTTTAGGTACTCAAGCCCAGGGTTTCCTCGAAATTTCGAAATTTTGAGGAAACCCTGGGCTATGGTCTGTAATGCCGTTGGCATTAGTACTTACTGTGAAGCAGTTTTAGATCAAAGCCCAGGGTAATCACCCTGGGGGCCAAAAGTATAATTTTACCCTGCCACGTAAGTGGTCGCTATGCGAAAAGGGTAACACAAAATTAGCCTTCGAGTCATAAGAGGATTACACATGAAAAAGCTAAAAACCCCAGCAGAAGAAAAATGGAGCGAAAACGATTCCCATGATTTTATCGATTATGGGAAATATTTCATTCCGCAGCGAGCGTATCAAATTCGCACGATTTGTGATTTGATTTCGCCTTCCGAAGGCGAATTTCATATTATCGATTTATGCTGTGGCGAAGGATTGCTGGCCGGGGCATTGTTGAACCGATTTCCGAATTGCATTGTTCACGGCTATGATGGCTCGGAAGCAATGTTGCAAAAGGCCACAGAGAATTTGAGCGAATTTGGCCATCGATTTAAACCACAGCAGTTTGATTTGGCTGCATCGGATTGGCGCAAACCGGCTTTACCGATTGGGGGAGTCGTTTCATCGTTGGCAATCCACCATCTCGATGATTCGCAAAAACAGGTTTTATTTAAT
>CAXHHS010000775.1:0-3905 GCA_964015645.1 uncultured bacterium | reverse complement strand
TGCGGTCATGCTGAGCGGAGTCGAAGCATGGAGTTGGGGACTACACTTGCAACTTGGGTTAAGCGTATTATGCTGATGATCGTTTAACTATGCGCTACTGCATACCGCGAGAAATGGGCGATCTTCAAGATCAATAGCTGTTTGTTAAAATTAACATCGTCTGGAGATTGCGGAATAAGATCGTCATTTTCATCAATATAATATAGCATCGGCAGAGAGGCGTCATTTAATCCCTCCCAGCTAAACTTGATTGTCGCTTTCGGGCTAAATTGGCAGCCGGAAGGCTCAAAGCTAAAAATAAGTCTATTGTTTACATAATCTTTATCGATTGTCATCGTAATGGTAACATTGTCTCCCCAGGGTATTTCCGGTGGTGGTGTTAAAGCGCCGGCCGGAACCTTAAACTTACTGCCATCAGGCATTCTGATGGTACCGCCACGATACTGGTTCTCGCTGCTTTTAAACTTGAATATTTTAGAAACAGTAATTGGGTATTCAATACCCTCCACATGACTCATGGGGAGAGAGCTTCCTTCTAATAGTTGCACATCTCCAACTTGCTCCGCCTGCATTGGTAACCCTTTTGAACAACTGCTAAAGCTGATTGACGATATAGCCATCAAAACAGCTACGAATAAAATTGTAATGATATTTTGGGGGCTTTGTAATTTTTGAATGTTTTTCATGATTCTCTTCCTCGCATATTATTTGTTCTACATTTCATAATGAATTTTTGGCGCAGTTCAAAATAAACTATCAACCTAATTGAACTTCACCGAATTTTTTATTGAAGTATCGTTATGAAAGCACTCCCTTTTTAGGGGGGGTATTGCAGTTTGTACAAATAATAATATTCGATGTTTGCGCGTATAGCTCCCATCGCGTTTTCTCCTCTCCTGGTTCGCTTTGATATATTTAGTATTAGAAATTTGGGGTAGGGTACAAATAAGCAAATGCTATTTATACAGCCTTGTTCATGTCTTAGATCATAATTTAAGAACAACTCTTTTTGAAGCAAAAGCTATACCAGTTCATATTTTGTTCTACAACTTCAAAAAGTTGTAAGTAATTGTTTTTATTGGCTTAAAAGATTGTGAGGTTCTTTTGCTGCTACAATATTATTGTCAGAAATATTACACCGAACTATAGTATTATGACGCCAACGCAAATATATCTTAAAAAATTCTTAAATCTATTGTAATAAAATATAGCATCAATTCAAAAAAGAGTAACGAAGCGTTACCATCTTTCCATTTTCCCTTATCCTTATTCAAGCCTTGCTCGAATCTGCTGCTCAAACTGCCGGGCCTTGGGATTTCCCCGGGTAATTTTGACTAACTTCCGGGCATAAACATGGGCGCGCTGCCAATTTTCTTCCTGCACGTAATAAATGGCTAAGGCATTTACGATATCCGGGTCTAAGGCATTGGCCGTATATGCTTTTAACAGGATTTTTAATCCCTCTTCCCGCCGGTTAAGATGTTGCAGCGTAAGCGAATAATTGTAGAGCACTCGCGCTCTATTCGGTAATAATTCAGCGGCTTTTGCTAATATTTCCGCTGCGTCTTCCAGGCGCTTATCTTCCGCCAGCAATAACCCTAGCGAGTAATAAAGATCGCCACTTTCCGGCGCGCGGCGTATTGCCTGGCGGTAGAGGTTTTCTGCTTTTTTGTTTTGCCCGATTCGATTATACAAATAAGCGAGATTGACATAGGCCGGTAAAAAATAAGGATCTAATTCGATGGCAGTTTGGTAAGATTTTTCCGCTAAATCCGGACGATTTCGATTCGTATAGATAATCGCCAAATTTAAATGGGCAGATGGTCGATCACCTTCGGATTTCATCACGGTTTCGAATTCCAGAAAGGCTTTTTCGTAAGCAATTTGCTGATCTACTGAAAGTGAATCCGGTGTAATAAAAGAAGCCAGACGAGCCGCTTCATTACGAACTGCCCGGTTGGGGTCATTTAGCAGTGGCAAAATCGTGGTAATTTTAACCGGTTCCGGTAAATTTTCCAGGCTGCCAACAGCAGTCGAGCGAATTAGCGGATCAGGGTCTTCTACCGCTTGAACGATTGCGGTTAAACCGGCGGGGCCGTAACCGCTCAACAATTCGATGGCAGTCGCACGAATAATTGCCGGTTTCTTTTGATCCAAAACGATTTCGATTAAATCTGCTTCCGCATCCGGCAAACCGCGACGCCCGGCGGTAATAACTTCTGCAAAATGGGGTTCCGGGTATTGCGGATTATACCACTGTTTTATTTTGTCTGCTGCCCAGGTTGGCGTTCGATCCTGGTGGCAAGCGTTACAAGCATTCGGCGTACCGATTTTTACCGTTAAATCCGGGCGCGGAATTCGGAAGCTGTGATCCCGGCGGGAATCGATCACCATGTAGTTTTTAGCGGGCATGTGGCAGTCCACACAATTTGCCCCGGCTTGCCCGGTTTTATGAAAATGATGTTCCGGCGCGTCATAATTTTTTGCTTGAATCGTTTTAAATTGGGGTGGGGGAGAGGTATTGTGGCAGCGAGTACATAGTGTATTATCCTGCGCCAGCAGTTTTGCCGTATGGGGGTTGTGGCAATCGGTGCAGCGAATACCCTGGTGATACATTTTGCTCTGCACAAACGATCCGTAAACATACACTTCGTCTAAAATTTGCCCATCGACATGATACAGCGTTTCTCGTAACAACGCCGGGGAAAAATTATCCAATAATGGTTTCCCGAATTCATTTTCCACACTAACACGATGCCGGCGAGAATGGCAGGGGGCACAGGTTTCCACCTGCGCTTTAGAGCTAATTGTTCTCAGGCGTTTAACCAATCCGAGTTTGTCCTCCGGTGCATAATCTTTGCTTCCCGATGCTTCGACGGATTTCGCCCACTCCACATGGTTGGAACCGGGGCCATGACACGCCTGGCAGCTAACATCAATGGCGCTCCAGGTTGTATGATAACTGTTTTTGTTGAAATCGAAATTCTTTTGCAAATTGGTAGAATGGCACTCCGCACACATCGTATTCCAGTTTTGGTACACTTTTGTCCAATGCAGCGGATCATCGGGAGGGATTTTTTCTTCAGGATAAAGATGATACCAGCGGTTTTGCTCGACATCCCAGGCAATTGTGAGGCATTGCAGCCGCCCGCCGGGAAACTCGATAAGATATTGCTGCAATGGTTCCACACCAAACGTATATTTGATCTCAAAATCAGCGAGCTTTCCATCGGGGCCTTCGGTATTTACAAAAAATTTACCATCCTTCTTAAAGAAACGAGACGTAACGCCGAAGTGGGTAAAAGTGGCATTGTCAAAGTTGCCCAATACGGTTTGTTCGTTAACTTCCTGCATTGCCAAATCGTGATGCGAATTTTGCCATTCTTTATATTGTTGCTGATGGCATGAAAAACAAGTTTGCGCATCCGTATATTTGGCAGGTTTGATTTCGGTTTTCTGAGGCGCCTCATTACAGCTATAAAATGCAATGAGAACAACGCTGGCTGCTGGAAGAGACTTTTTAATAATCCACGTTCTTTTCATAAAGATTTACCGATCCTGTTTACATTGGTCGTTTACGGAAATCTCCCGAAGGTTTTAAGTCAAACTTGAAGCTATGATAGAGAATTAAAAATAAATATGCGTACCAAATACGCAATATTGGAACCTCCGGGAGGTTTAAGCCATCCGAATACCACTGGCATTTAGGAGCCAAAGTATAAATGTTGCAAAGAAATAATTCAAGCGAAATTCCGATCAGGCTTTTTACTTGACAAAATTGTTCCGAAATCCTAATTTTCCTGTTTCTGAGGAAGATATTTACTTATGCAAAAATCGTTGCGGTTATTTCTATTTCTCTTCCTGCTCGCAATTTCCTATTGCGGTTTTTCTCAACAAAACTATGC
>CAXHHS010000774.1:0-3906 GCA_964015645.1 uncultured bacterium | reverse complement strand
AGATGCAATGGAGTCTCGTGGGCTCGGAGATGTGTATAAGAGACAGACGTTATTATATTGCAACGTCTCTACGTTATTATTTTAACCAATAATCCCCTGGCTTAAAGTAACTTGCAGCAATAACAAATAGATAATCAATCCCACGACATCATTAAACGTGGTAACAAACGGGCCGCTGGCAATTGCGGGATCAATACTTAGTTTTTTGAATCCGAATGGAATCATCGCCCCAAAGATTGAGGCGTTCAACACGACAATAACCAACGCAAATGCCAACACTAAACCAAAATTAATGCTCTGAATCATTACCAAAACCGCTAAAAAGGTTAACACCGCGATGACAATAGCATTGACGACTGCCGCCTTTGTTTCTCGCAACAGCCTGCGTCGCAGGTCTTTCGGATTGATCTCCCCGGTTGCCAGACCGCGAACCACGATAATGCCGGTTTGCTGCCCGATGCTGCCCCCCATCGCCATCACCAGCGGGATAAAAAAAGCCGACACCAGGATTTCCGCTAAGGAGGCTTCAAAATATTTCATAATAAATGCGGAGAGGATTTGCCCGAAAAAGGAGATCACCAGCCAGGGCAGCCGGGCGCGAACGATGCGATACACGCTGTCTTCCAGCACTTCTTCTTCCCCGATACCGGCGATGCGGGAAATATCTTCTTCCGCTTCTTCCGTAATAACATCGACAATATCATCAACCGTAATGCGGCCAATCAGCTGGCCTTGTTCATTGATAACCGGGGCGGAAACCAGGTCGTATTTCTCGAACATACGCGCCACCTCTTCCTGGTCCATCTCGCTGGTAACGGGGAAAACATCGTCATCCATAATGGTTTTGATTTTTGCACCGGGTTTTGCCAAAACCAATTCTTTTAAAGGCACTATTCCAACGAGTTTTGCATCGCTATCGATCACGTAACACTGGTAAATTTCCTCTACTTCTTCCCGGTTTTTGCGAATCTCTTCGATGGTTCTTTCCACACTCCAATCGGCGTTAACGGCCACATACTCTTTGGCCATAATGCCGCCGGCAGAATCCTCCGGATATTCTAACAGTTCCTGGATTTCTTCGGAGGCTTCGTCTTCTACCTGGGCGAGAACTTCGCTGGCTTTGTCTTCCGAAAGTTCGCGAACTTCCTGTACCAAATCAGCGGCATCATCGGAATCCATCTCATTGACCAGCTCAGCGATGGTGGTAGGATCTAGCTCTTCCAGAACGTCTTCTTTTGTCGCATCTTCTAATTCCGACAATACATCACTGGCGATTTGTTGGGAGAGGCGCTCGAACACTTGCAAGCGGTCATCGGAATCGAGATGCTCGAGCAAATCGGAAATATCTGCCGGGTGAAGATCGGCGAGAATATTCAGAACGTATTCAGGCTGGTCATTTTCGAGAAGGTAGCGAATATTTTCTAAGATTTCTTCCTGGTTGATGTCGGTAGGCGGTGGTGTCATTGCTGTTCCTCGTGTAAGTAGCCGTAAATTGAATTTGTTAGCTCTCTCCATTCACTGATCGAAAGCTGTTCCGGTCGCCGGGTTAAATCCGCGCCTAATTTAGTGAGAAGGGTTGGTGAGAACAACATCGATAAAGTTTTCCGCAGCATTTTTCGCCGATGTTGAAAGCAATGCCGAAGCACTTTTCGAAACAACTCGAAATCCGCAAACGCCTCACGCACGTTTTTTTTGAAATCGAGTTTTACAACCACGGAATCCACTTTCGGTTTGGGAAAAAACAGCTTTGCCGGAACGGTAAACAACGGCCTTACTTCCGCAAACAATTGGCTGTTGATCGCCAGCAATCCATACGCTTTTGTTGAAGGCGAGGCTGATAAGCGCTGGCCGACCTCTTTTTGCATCATCAAAATCGATTGGGTTAAAATATCGGCGTTATCAAACAATTTAAAGAGGATCGGCGAGGTGATATTGTAGGGAATATTTCCGATAACGACAACGTTTTTGCCGGAGAATTGATTGGTTATTTTTGAAATGTCGACATCGAGAAAATCTTTTTTCAACAGCATAAAATTGCTTGCTGTTGAAAATCGCTTTTGCAATATTTCCGCTAGCCCGGGATCGATTTCAATTCCAAGATATTGGTCTCCGGAATCCAGCAGCAAATCCGTTAACGCGCCCTGCCCGGGACCGATTTCGATGATCAATCGCGGCACCGGAACATCGATTGCGTTAATGATTTTGCGGGCAATATTTTTATCCGTGAGGAAGTTTTGCCCCAGGCGTTTTTTAGGGTGGGTAGTGTTCATGAACCTCTACGAAATCGTTTCTTTTGAATACACTTGAAAATTATACTAAATCTCCTACAAAGCAAATGCAATTTAGTTTGATAAATTTGAAGTTTTTATGTGATGGGTATTGTGTATTTTTAAAAAAATTGTTTATTTTGAATAGTTCACACCTGTAGTGCTAGTTAGAATGCCGGAGATTTTACCTTAAGCATGGGTCTGCCATCTGTTTATTGATATAGCAACAGAGGGTTAAGCTGGCAATCTTACTACAGGCACTTAAAAATTAATGAAGGCCGATAATGACACTGATCGATACCCACTCCCATATTCATATAAAAGATTTCGACAATGATCGCGAAGCTGTAATAAATCGTGCGAAAGTTGCCGGCGTTTCGCAAATTGTTACCCTGGGCACCGATCTTACTTCCAGCCTAAAAGTGCTGGAAGTTGCCCGGAAACACCCGGAAGTGTTTGCCGCGATCGGCATTCATCCCACCGAAGCCCAACATGCTCAACCAGCTGATTATTCTAAACTTAGGAACCTCGCCATCAAAGAACCCAAAGTAGTTGCTGTTGGCGAAACCGGTTTGGATTTTTATTGGGATAAAACTCATTACGAGGCGCAGTATGCCAATTTTCGCCAAATGCTGAACCTGGGAAAAGAATTGGATTTACCGGTGGTTATTCACAACCGTTCCGCACATCGAGAAATGGAATGGTTTTTTCAGGAAGAAAAATTTGAAGAGGTTTACGGCGTTATGCACTGCTTTTCCGGCGAGCGAATCGATGCCAAATTTTATTTGGAAATGGGGCTGCACATTTCCTTTACTGCCGATATTACTCGAAAAAACTTTCGCTATCCCGATGTACTGAAATACGTTCCGCTCGACCGGGTGATGATCGAAACCGATTCGCCGTACATCGTCCCTCGCCAGGTAAAAGCAAAGCGCAACGAACCGGCGAACGTAGTTTATGTGGCGGAAAAACTAGCGGAAGTTCACCAAAAACCGCTGGCGGAAATCGCTCACATTACCACAGAAAACGCCCGGCGGTTTTTTCGATTGCCGGAAGGTTTAGCCTGAATTCGCTAAAAAATAAGAAAGTGCTTCGATCTCGATGACCGTATTTTCGTTCTTGATCATCACATTCGGAGGGGCTTTTAAATGGATGGAGGCGAAGTTTAAAATTGCGCGAATACCGTTTTCTACCAACTCATCCGCTACTTTTTGGGCGGCAAAAATCGGTACTGCAATAATTGCCATTTCAATTTTGTGTGTCTTTACTAATTCTTTCAGATTGCGGGTATTTTGTACTTGCAAATCTTCTACTTGTTCACCAACTTTTGCCGGATCGGAATCCATAATCAAACAGATATTAAATCCCTGTTTTTTAAACTCGGCAAACTTTGCCAGGGCACGGCCAATGTTTCCGGCACCCACAATAGCAACTCGCCATTCTTTGTTTAAACCGAGAATATCGCCGATTTGTTTTTTTAGCTTTTTGGTATTATATCCCAATCCCCTTTTTCCAAAAGTGCCAAAAAACGAAAGATCTTTTCGCACCTGGGCAGAAGTTATCCCATCCATCTCCGCAAGCTGCTCCGAAGACACCGTCTCAGTTTCCTGTCTCTTATACACATCTGACGCTGCCGACG
>CAXHHS010000773.1:0-3906 GCA_964015645.1 uncultured bacterium | reverse complement strand
TCAATAACAAGGAAAATGATAATAGTTCTACAACGATTTATTTTGTGCTTTATAATGTTTTTTACTTGGAATTCTTTTTTGCTTCCGGTGAAGAATCCGTAGAAGAAATAACAACATGAAAATCCTGGTTATTTACTCTAACGGTTTTATCTTTGCTATTTTTAGACAGACTTAATATATCTAATAATTTTTCAGTCTCTTTTTCATTTTTGAGAACCTGGCTTAAGTTTTTCGATATATTCACTAACATTTTAAAAGCCTCTTTTAATTTAAAGCCTAATCTAATATTAACAATTTTATGGGAGAGAATCAAATAAAAATTATTGCGGCAACATTCGCTTTATTATTTTTTCATCCTCGCGTATTCCGGGGATTCTAAAAATTCTTTGAACAAATCATTCTCGCGCATTTCCGCCTCGCGATAAACGATTCCGGTATTCTTTTTCAGCGCTTGCATCAATGCAACTACTTCGGAAAAATTTCCCCGGAGAAGCATGTAGTCAATTAAAGCCTGGTACGGTTCGCTAAGCCAGGGTTCGTATTCTATTGCTAACCGGGCGTGTTTCAGAAAGTTTGCCTCGTCTTCAATCACCTGGTAAATATTCGATTTTAGAAATTCCAAATAACCGTCTTCTCCAATGCTGGCCATTAATTTATCGATGCTCGCCAGCGCTTCGATATATTTTCCCCGGCGAAAATAGTTGTGGATAAACATCAAGTTTAAACTGGGATCATCGGGATAGGTGGTGTTATAATACTGAATGTAACGCCCGGCCAAACTATCGGATACCTGGCTAAAAGCGCTGATATGCAATAGTTGAAACGATTTAACCTGCTTTGCGCGAACTTCCATCTCATCATAAATCTGGTGTGCCAAATTGTATTGGCGGCTGGCAACAGCTTGCTTTAACAATGGTAATTTTTGAATGTCTTCGATGTATCGTAATTCCCTTTCAAAAGCACTTCCTCGCAACGCTTTCAGCCGTTCTATATAAGCGGGATTTTCCATCATCAGTTGTTCAATTCTCCGGCGAAATGTTTCGCTGAGGTATTCCCCGGTGGCATAAACATAAACGTCGAATATTTCAAATCCATTTCCATCATCGTAGGTTATCAAATAGTCGTGATAATTGAGGCCGCTGCCAACGATGCGATACAATGCTATAATCGTATCGTTTACCACGTTGTAATCCATCGCCGTATAGTGGCCGTTTGAGCCGAGGGCATTTATTACCTCGCTGCCGAGATCAAAACTTACCCGGGTTTCGCTAATAAAATTCTGCTCTTGTTTATCCGATGCAGGAAGTTCCGTAAACGATATCTCCAGCAGCTTATCGAGATTGACGCTCCGGTTCAGCAGTTCCGGCTGCTGTTGTTGAGTAGAAAACTGGAGTTGGTAAAGAAACCGCGTGATTACAGAATCGGGCGGTAAGGCACTTTGGGGAAATGCCGATACTGTAAGCATCAACAGGTAAAATAGTCGTAATATAAATTTTTTCACTGCTTTTCCTTGTGTTTTAGAATTCCACCGGCTGAGACGCCCCAAACCCCGGCCCTAAAAACATCGCGTTCAATAAAATTCGTGCGGTTCCGTAAAAATAGGAGCGGTAATTTGCCTCGTGTGCAAACAGAATAATTTGCCCGCGGCCTTTGGCTTCCCGGGTTACATAAGCGGTGTTTTGCCAACGTTCGCGCGCTTCCGGCCATAACAAACCGGAAAGACGTAAATCAGGCGCCTCGCTAAAACGCCCGGCGGTTTGCACCGGCGATTTGGATAAATAGGCATACGAGGTATACATCAATGCCGGCACTTTTTCCCCAACGCCAAAGCTAAGCCAGTGTTCCGGGTTTAACGCCACATTAAGAATTGCACCGCCGGGGCGAAACAGTCGCTGGCGGCGGTCGAGGTCTGCCAGTGTTTTTTTGTCGGGCGATTTTTTTCCTTTTTCCGAAGCAGCAGCTTTTTGTGATATAGCTTTGCCTTCCCAAATCGCCAGGCTGTCAATGGTCGATTTCCCGATATTTCTTTCTTGCTCCACCGCCTTCTCGTAAACGGCTAATTCGCCGAGCGCCTGGCGTTTTAGTTTTACCTTGCTGATACCATTCGAGCTATCGGCCATAAACGCCGCCGCATTTCCCAGGGCGATTACAGTGCCGCCGTTATCAATCCAATCTTTTAATTTTTTGATACCGCGTTTACCCAAAATTTGTTTATAAGCGCTTGCCCCGCCCCAGGTGGTTGGCAGCACTAACACATTGTATTTTCGCAAATCCATGTTATTAAAATTCTCATAATAAATGATCGTAAATCGCTGCCGCAACTCAAAATCCAGCAAATACCACATCGCGCCAAAATTATAATTGTTGACACGCTGGCCGGTTAACATGGCGATTTTCGGAGCTGCTAATAATCGAAATTCTCTGCCGCCGAGATCGGGACCTTTTTCGCTTAAAGCAGTGTTAATACCGTGTGCGGTAACACCAGTATTTTCAATGGTTTGACGCACGACATCTGCTAAGGTTTTCGGATTTTCCTGAACGCGCAGCAGTAAACTTCCCCGCGAAAACGAGTTTCCTTCCACCTGGAATTCCTTGCGCGCCGCCCGTACTTTGTAGCCGCCGTCCAAAAGGCTTAGCAACGCTTTTACGGCGTTGTCATCTTCATAGTCGATTACAAAACCGTAGGCCGGTTGGGGATTACTAACGTTTCCGGTAATCACCGGAATTTCGCTAATTGCCGATGTATTAACGGAAGGCGCAGCCAGCGAAACATACGTTTCCACATTATAAGCGATGGGCATGGACCAGGCGATGACATCGTAAACGCGGGTGCCTTCCCCTTTTTCCAGCGATTCTCTTTCCGATTGCAAAAATTTATTATCCATCCGGGTATCGAATTCCAGGATAGAATTTATTAACGGTTGCAGCGGTTGATTGGTACGGATCACAAATGTGCCTTTGGGCAGCGTTTTGTTGGTGGGGTTTTTATCCCAATAGCTGCGGGCGGATTTTACCTGGAAACCGGCGCTGGCAACTTCTACTTCGATGCCCAACGTGAGCAGCCGTTCGACCAGTTTATTCGCGCGAGAAGGATTTTTGCCTGGCATAAGATAGTACGCCTTCACCCCGGACTTACCGCTTTGAGAAAGTGCAGATTTTTTATATCCGTAAAAATCGGTTAACAATTCTTCGCGATTATCGGCGGTGGTGGTAATGTTAGCGATGGAGCTAATAAACTGGTGATGCACTGCTTCCCGAAAGGTTAAGAAGGTTCCATCCGGGCGTTTTACCAGCGAGCCGTCGGTTTGCGCTTGCTCGTACAGAATGCTTACTGCACCGTAAAAATAGCCGATAGAACTGTAACCGGGATAAAATTCTTCCAACCATTCGCGGGTGTAATAACTCCAACCGTACTGATCAAACGCTTTTGCCTGGTCGGCGGTGTAACGCTCGTTCCAGGTAAGCAGTTTTTGAGGGATGTGAGGATTAAACGGATCGCGCGCCGGGGGAAACAGGTAAGTATCGTAAGATCCCATCTCATGCCCATCAACCACAATTTGCGGATTCCACTCCTGAAATATTTTTACCTTAGAGCGGCTTTCCGGATGCGCCAAAATAAAATAATCGCGGTTGAGATCGAACAGGTAGTGATTGGTGCGTCCCCAGGGCCAAACGCCGGTATGGTGGATGCTCTGGGCGTCGGAATTAGGGATATTGCCGTTCCACTGCTGCATTTGCGCCAGGTAACGGTCGCGGCCATCGGGGTTTTGCATGGGGTAAATAAGTGTGAGGGTTTCCCGGCGAATTTTTTCCGTTTGGGCGTCCGTGCCGGCAGCGACCTGGTAGGCGGTTTGCATGGCGGCATCCGCCCCGGAAATTTCATCGCCGTGAATGCTATACATCATC
>CAXHHS010000772.1:0-3907 GCA_964015645.1 uncultured bacterium | reverse complement strand
ATGTAAAGATCGGGCTGCTCATCACCATTGGCGTCGAAAAATATAGCATCAACATCTTCGCTCCGGGCATCGTTTTCAAAGACAGGATCTTGAGACGCTTTAAAATTCCCTTTCTTATCTTGAAAAAAAATCGTTCCGGCCTGAAATTTTGCCCCGCCTAAAAAGATGTCTTCCAATCCGTCACCGTTAACGTCTGCAACAGCGAGGGCAGGGCCTTCGGTAGATAAAAAGTGCGGAATAAACGGTTCGCGATTATATTCGATAAAGGTATTTTCGTGGTGGGTGTAGTCGAGTTGCACGTGGTTGGTGACATCGAGAAAAAGCGGTTCGGTTTTCTTTTCCCACCGGTATTTGTAAACTGCTTTGGCATCCGATTGCTCTAGCATAATTGTTTGATTAGCTACTACATCTTTCACAACCTGGTATTTCCCGGTTGGCCAGATAATCACCAATGAATCCAACCGGTTTATATTTCCCAGGCCAAAATTCAATACCGGTTCCACCGATGATTGGAATCCCCGCACGGGCATCTGTTCCTGGTAGAACAATTTGCTTTTCTGATAGAGCAACACTTTTGCGCCAATGCCGAATGCATTTCCGTCGCTGCCGGTTAATTTCACTTTCAAAAAATTGCTTTGGGCCAGCGAATCCCGGGGATTTTGATAGAGCGTATTTTCGTAAATTGCCGTCGAGGAATTTACATTATTGACGACGATATCCATATCGCCGTCATTATCAAAATCGGCGTAGGCGGCGCCGCTGGAAAAACCGGGGTCGCCAAGTCCCCATTCGGCGGCACGATTCACAAATGTGAGATCACCCTGGTTTTGAAAGGCGTAATTCGCAATTGGTATGCTCGGCATTTTGGAAACGATTTCATCTAACAATTTTTTCTCGATTGCCGTTGGGATCGATACGCTGTTACGACCACCGGTTTCGATGCGGGATTTATTATTTTTGAGAAACTGAAGATAATCCAGATCGTTAGGCCGGCGATAAATGCCGTTTGTTACAAATAAATCTTTCCAACCGTCATTATCGAAATCAGCGAACAATGATGCCCAACTCCAATCCGTGGCGTGGATACCGGCTAATTGGCCAATTTCGCTAAACAAGACGTTTTTTACGTGATCGGATTGGGCGTGTAAATCCGGCCCCCGGTTCAATTGCAGCGTATTTCGGCGCATTTGATGGTAGTATCCAAAGCTCAGTTTTACTTCCTGAATTTCCGGTGAATCTGCCGCAACGGATGATTTAAGGATTTCTTCTTTTTCCGGCATCATATCCAGCACGACGATATCTAACAAACCATCGTTATTGAAATCCGCCAAATCATTTCCCATCGCCGCCAGGCTGACATGCTGCATCGATTGGCGCAAGGCTTCGGTAAACGTTCCATCGCCATTGTTGTAATACAAGTAATCATCTTCATGGAAGTCATTTGAGATATAAATATCGGGATAGCCGTCCCAATTAATATCGCCCACAGCAATGCCCAATCCGTATCCCAGGACGCTTTCATAAATACCGGATTGAACGGTTACGTTTGTGAATTGATCTCCATCGTTCCTGAATAGCTTGTCGCCAGCCTCATTATCACGTTCTCTTCGCAGTGTAGTATCGCCATAGGTTTCTTTGGAATGGAGGGAATGGTTCATCAGGTACATATCGAGGTCGCCATCGAGATCATAATCAAAAAAAGCGGATTGCCGGGAAAGCCCTTTAAAAGCGATACCGTACTCAGTTCCTTTTTCGCTAAACGTTAAATTCTTGTTGTTAATAAAAAGCTGGTTTGGCCCTTCTCTATCGAGAAAATTTGATTGGCAAACATAAATATCGAGATAACCGTCGCCATTCACATCCGCCATTGCCACGCCGGTAGACCAGGTTTTTGTGCTCCCCCCTACCCTGGCGCTTTCGGTAATATCTTCAAATTTAAAATTTCCTTTATTTAAATATAACCGGTTTTGATTCATGTTTGCAGTGAAATAAATATCGGCAAGCCCATCATTGTTAATATCGCCAACCGCTACACCGCCACCATCATAAAAATAGAGATAGTTGGGGCTGTTGACCAGGGTGTCCTCAATTAAAGTGTTTTCGAATGTGATGTTTGTTTCGCCAGGTGAAAGCTGCTTAAACAGCGTGGAGGTAACATCTTTTTGCTGGCAAGTGTAAAAGTAAAGGGAAAAACCTGTGACTGTTAGAATGAAAAAGAGGTATTTCAAATTTAATCCTTTAGTTGAGTTCTGATAAGTAAAAAATATGGTTTTCCAAATTTTGCCATAAAAACCGTTGAAACAGTTGAACAGCATTACCTCTCGTCAATGGCTCTGCCGTGTGACGGGCCGTCGGAGGCTCTGCCTCCGGTTATGGCACGATTAATTTTTCAAAGATCATAAACCTGGTGTTAATAAGAAACTCGGACACTTTTTAGCCGTTTCAATGGTTTATTCCCACTTTTGCACACATCTTATTTAACTACCAAATCTATTAGATATCGTTTAAATGCCTCTGTAGTGATCTGCCGGGTGTTATAAGTTTTTAAGTAATTTTGATGCGCTTCATCTTGTGGGTAGGATTCAGCGGAGCTGTAGGGATAGGAAGACATTTCATGAAATGGCAATGGCTCGACGGTTTGCCCGTAGGCGGTGTTGAGATCACCGTCTTTTACCCACCCGGTATTGTAAAATAGAAACTCCCTGCGCCAGCCGGTTGGGAGTTCGGGGAGATTTTCCGCATCGAACACCAGTGTAATTTCATCCCCGGCATTCATAATTACATATTGGTTATCCGTCGCTTGCAGCAGCGGCTGCACATCGCCGAAGCGCGTATAATTGCCGGTTAAATCCCGCCATTTTTGGCCGGTGGTGACGTTTTGATAATCGGGAATATGCGGGCTGTATGGCGTTTTACGAATTAATTCCGAATACCCGCGAAAATGCAGGTCGGCTTTTTCTGCTTCTAAAAGAACTGTTTTTATTGAAGTTACAGCACTGCCAGTTGTGTAAAAAATGTAATCCCAATAAATTTGCATGCTGGTGCGAATACGCACGCGATAATCATCGCTTAAAAATTTACCGCTCAAATCTACAATGACGGTTTTATTTTTCCCTTTCGGAAACCCAAAACTTTCGATTACGGTTCTCCAATTCCCCTGCCGGTCGATTACCTGGAGCGAGGGCAACTGTGAGTTTACTGTTGGGGTTTGGGCGATGTTAACGTTGATGCTGGCGTCTGTGGGAAAGAGCCACCCGTGTAAAAAAAGGAAAACACTGTCAGCTTCGGATAAATCACCTAAATTCAAAATTAGATCGTGCGGTTCCATAATGCCCTGGTACATGGCAGGCGTGAGATTTGAGATGTAATCTCCGTCCCGTTGGCGGATATTAGGCAGCAGATCATTGCCTTTATCATCAGTGGCAGAAAGCGGCGTTTGTTGTTTGGAGATAGAATAAATCTTCAACGGCGGAAATGGTGGTGGGATAAATTTTTCATCGACAAAAATATCGATTGAATCCGGATGATCGACAACGATGAGGTTTGCCTGATCCAGAAAAATGGCTTCCCATAATTCGCTGGTAAACTGCAAGCTATATTTTCCATCTTTCGGTTGCAGCATTTCGCCGGGAATTTTCATATAATCAACGCTGGCGTTGGGAAAGGCGTAGCCAATTTCTTTTCCCATTATACCCAGCGGCATTCCCAGGGCACTGGTCCACAGTACATCGGTAACGAATTGATATTCTTCGCCATTCCAGGCGAACAGCCAGGGGCAGGAGCCTTTTAAAATTTGGCTTTCCACAATGGTTTGATTTCGTTCCGGGTTAAAGCGGTTTTGCGGAACGCCGTTGCTCCAAACCTGTCTCTTATACACATCTGACGCTGCCGACGAGCTTCTTGGTGT
>CAXHHS010000771.1:0-3908 GCA_964015645.1 uncultured bacterium | reverse complement strand
GTGGTTACATTGACAGCTACAGCCGATGCCGGATTCAACTTTAGCGGGTGGAGCGAAGATTTAAGCGGAACAGATAATCCTATTACACTTGTGATGGATAGCGACAAGAACGTCACCGCAACATTTACGGAACTCGCTCAGCAATTTACCCTGTCAACAGAAATGGTTGGCTCCGGCAGCATTGTCCTTATACCGCAAATGCCGAATAATATTTACGATGCCGGGGCTGTTGTAACTGTAGCAGCATTTCCCGATTCCGGTTTCGAGTTTAGTAATTGGAGTGGCGATTTAAGCGGTGCCGATAATCCAACGAGCATTACGATGGATTCCGATAAATTGATAACGGCGACATTTAACCAATTATCACCCCCTCAACATACCTTAACGATTATCGCTTCCGATTCTGGTAATATTACGCTTAACCCTGCCGGTGGTGTTTACGATGCCGGAACGGAAGTTACGCTCACCGCGGTTCCTGACTCCGGATTCGACTTTAGTGAATGGGGCGGGGATTTAAACGGAACCGAAAATCCTACCACGATTTTGATGGATACTGACAAGGCAGTCTCAGCAACATTCACCGAAAGCATTCAACAATTTACATTAGCAACGGATGTGGTTGGTTCCGGCAGTATTACTTTATCACCATCCGGTGGTGTTTATGGTGCGGGCACAGTGGTTACACTTACCGCGGTACCGGATTCGGGATTCGAATTCAGTAACTGGAGCGGTGATTTAAATGGCCCTGAAAACCCAATTTCAATAACAATGGATGCCGATAAAAACGTAACCGCAATATTCACCGAAATCATCCCGCAATTTACACTGACAACGGAAGTGATTGGCTCCGGTAGCATCACTCTCTCCCCAACTGGCGGTGTTTACGATATCGGAACAGTTGTAACGCTTACAGCGGTTCCCGATTCCGGTTTCGATTTCAGCGGTTGGAGTGGAGATACAAGCGGTACGGAAAACCCTTTATCCATCACCATGGATTCCGATAAAAATATTATCGCTACCTTCACCGAGGTCGTCGAACAATATACACTAATTGTCCATGCGGATTCCGGCAGCGTTATATTAGACCCGCCCCCTGCCGGCACCGTCGCATCAAAGTCTACTACGGGTGGTGTTTACGATGCCGGAACGGTGGTAACATTAACAGCCGTTCCCTTTGAGGGATTCGACTTTAGCGGTTGGAGTGGTGATATTATTGGCGCTAACAATCCGGTTACAATTACCATGAATTCTGATAAGAGTGTGACTGCTGCTTTTACGGAGATCATTGAGCAATTTGCCCTAACCACAACTCCCCTGGGTTCCGGCACTATCGAGCTTGATCCACCCGGCGGCGTTTACAATTCGGGAACAGTTGTCACGGCAACAGCCGTACCAAATCCCGGTAATATTTTTGGCGGCTGGGCTGGTGATCTTACCGGTCTTGATAATCCGCAAACGATCACGATAGACGCCGATAAAAATATCTTAGCGGCATTTATCGAAGTTGAACAATTTACGTTGAATACCAATATCACCGGTGGTGGGAGTATCGATCTAAATCCTCCCGGTGGTATTTATAATGTGGGTACAGTTGTAACGATGACGGCCATTCCGGATACCGGCTTTGCCTTCAGCGAATGGGTTGGAGATGTTACCGGTTCCGATAACCCGAAAGCCATCTTTATGACATCTGGTAAAACCGTTACCGCTATTTTTAGCGAGCTGCCGGCAACTCAATTTACTGTGAATACAACTGCCAATGGTGCAGGTACGATAACATTGGATCCTGCCGGCGGTGTTTATGATGAAGGCACTGAAGTCGTCATTTCTGCCCAACCGGATTCCGGCCACCAATTTGATGGCTGGAGCGGGGATTTGAATGGCCTGGAAAACCCCGACACCATTCTTGTCGACTCCGACAAGAATATCGCAGCGAATTTTAGCGAACTGCCGCCGAATCAATTTAGTCTCAATGTTGCCATCAACGGCGAAGGCAGTATCGAACTCGACCCGGCCGGCGGTGTTTATGACGAGGGCACTACGGTTACGTTAACCGCAACGCCCGACTCCGGCTATCAATTCGATAATTGGAATGGCGATTTAAGCGGAACAGCCAACCCTGCAACACTAACCATCGATTCGGATAAAACAGTAGAAGCCCAATTTTCGGAAATTCCGATACCGCAATATACATTGAATATTGATACGGTTGGATTCGGTGGCGTTGTATTAGACCCGCCAGGTGGCGTTTACGACGAAGGCACTGTGGTTACGATCACTGCAACCCCGGATAACGACCAGCTCTTTGATAATTGGAGTGGTGATATAAACAGCACCGCAAACCCGGAAACGGTTACGATGGATGCCCATAAAAACGTGACGGCAACCTTTATAGAGCAACCTGGCCCGCAATATACGATAGACCTCCTCATTTTTGGCGGTGGTAGTGTAACACTCGACCCGGCCGGCGGCACTTATCCCGAAGGCACAGTTGTCACCGTTACAGCAATTCCCGATGCCGGATTTCAGTTCAGCGGCTGGAGTGGCGCTTTAATCGGTTTTACAAATCCAAATACAATCACGATGGATTCCGATAAAACTTTGATTGCAGCCTTTACCGAATTGCAAACGATAAAAACAGCCGGCAGCAATGACACCAAACCGGTCATTTATGAAGAAACAGTTTCCGGCGGTTCCAGTGAAATGGATGTGGTCGCCACCGCTCAAAATGTTACAGCCGTGGAAGGCGATCTATACCTGACGACAATCGTGACAAAAGATGTTACCAACGTTACTTCCGTTGAAGGGCTGGGATTAACCTGGAGCCAGGTAAAAGCCCAATGTTCTGCGCGTGGTATAACCGGGATAGAAATTTGGATGGCGATGGGAACTCCTGCCGGCGATGATGTGGTAACAGCAACATTATCCGGGCTTCCATCCAACGCCGTTATTGCCGTTACAAGATATTCCGGTGTTGACCCCTCGACTCCGCTCGGGATGACGGTTTCCGGGAACACGAATGGGTTGGACGGTGATTGCAGCGGTGGAACGGATAGCGATGTCCACGATTTTAACATTGCAACCACGACGAATGGCGCAGTTATATTTAGCGCAATTGCAACCCGCGATCGCCGCCATACCCCCGGCGAAGGATTTCGGAAGCAGGCTGAAATTGAGCAGGATGGCGCGTTCGGAAAAGGCAAGGCTGCTTTAGCCATTCAGGATCAACATGTAAAGTTTACTGCGAATGTATCTTTAACCGGTACTTTTAATAAAACCGCCGATTGGACAACGATTGGTGTTGAAATTCGACCGGCCGGTTCAAACGCATTGGTCTTTTCGCCTTCAGAAACCGGCATTGTAAAATCTTCAGTGGAAAACGGTTCTTTCCGCGAAAACGGATCGCAATTCGCGAACAGCAAAAATAATGGAAATTCAAGCGTAACCAGCTATTTCTGGAAGTTTGATGTTACCGGCATTATCAATCAAACCATTGAATCTGCAAAACTACGGGTCTATACGGAAACAGCAGACGCAGGCCGATTATCGCTGTATGCGGTTTCCAACTATTTTGAAAATTCTCGTGAATTGTGGTCTACTGCCGGTTTAACCGAAAGCAATGCCCCGGCCATCAAAGGTGATGCGCTGAGCACGCAAATCATCGCTGATACCCCCGCCTGGATAGAGTTTGATGTAACATCTGCGGTAACGGGCAGCGGTAAATACAGTTTTGCCATTCCTGCTGGAGCGCATTGCAGTATCGTCCACCAGGCTGGCGCCGGAGAATTTCGCCCGCAATTAATCGTGCAGCCCGGCAAGGGAATTTCGAATGATACCGTATCGAATAATCCAATCGAAAACCCGGTTGACATCGAAGTGTTAGACTTAAACTGTCTCTTATACACATC
>CAXHHS010000770.1:0-3914 GCA_964015645.1 uncultured bacterium | reverse complement strand
GCTCGGAGATGTGTATAAGAGACAGTTTCAGCACCTCTACAGGCCGGAACGATGATAACAAAAATGCCGGATAACTTCCGGAAATCAAACCAACAATTACAGATAGTAAAATAAAAACGGCTATCAAATCAGGCTGCAATAACTCATTGATTGTAAATGCTTTACCGGCAACAGTGTTGAAAAGTGGTAAGATTAAGGCCGTTAGAATATAAGCGATTAAAAGTGCCAGAAGGCTGAAAAATAATGCCTCGCCCAGGAATTGTTTAATCAACGATCCGCGGTTGGCACCGGCAGCTTTTCTGACGCCCACTTCTTTAGCACGTTTGGTTGCTCGGGCAGTGGCAAGATTCATAAAATTGGTGCAAGCAATCAGCAGGATGAAAAATGCAATTGCCGAGAAAATGTAAACGTAAGCAATATCGGAATTTACACTGATTTCCCGATGTAACTTGGAGTGCAAATAAATGCTTGTCAGCGGTTGAAGGCTTGGTGAATAATCTGCAGATTTCTCACCGATATTCTGATGTAACATCCCGGGAATTTTTGCTTCTACTACTTCCGGGGATATATCTCCTTTTAGCAGCAAATAGGTATAATATTGTTTCCATTTTATCCAATCATCTTTCATGGGATGGGAATATGACGACATTGACACCAGATAGCTGAACGTAAAATGAGAATTCAACGGAACATCTTCGATGATTCCGGTAACGCGATATTCATCCTTGTTATCGAAAAGAAGCGTTTGGCCCAGCGGGTTTTCATTGCCAAAATATTTCTGTGCAAGATTATCCGTAATGACAATTGAATTCGGCGCCACTAACGCCGTTTGGGGATTTCCCTGTAAAAACCGGTAGCTAAACACTTTAAAAATGGTTGAATCCGCATAAAAACCACTGGTTTCGTAAAAGCGATTTTCTCCTTTGGCAACCAGCGTTTGCCCCATAATTAAAAAGCGGGCGACGTTTTCTACTTCCGGGAAATCACGAGCAGCGGTTATTCCCCAGGGGCCGCATATTTTTGCAACGGCATTAAAAGCGGAACTTCGAACGCCGGTAACCAGGCGATAAATCCGGTCACTTTTTTTGTGGTAACGATCGTAGCTCAATTCATCCCGAACGTACAATATTACCAACAGGCAACAAGCTATGCCAATCGCTAAACCGGTAATGTTGATCGAAGAATACCCTTTGTGTTTCGCTAAATTCCGAATTGTGATTTTTAGATAATTTCGAAACATCTGAATCCTCCAATAGATAAAGTGAGTGATTAGCGCCGGTAGCGAGCAAATAACCTGCCCCCAGTACCACGCTGCTGCTCTCAAACCACCATCTTCTTTGGCAATTTCTTGATAGGCTTCCTCAAAATCTCCAACCACCGGTTGCCGAATCTGCTTGGCAACAATTCGCTGCAACAACCATTTGGCGAGTTTGGGAGGTGTAAGGAAAAACGAGGTCATTATGTTATGCTTTCTTATGAACTTTAATTCAATCAAGGTAAGCATCCTGAGTAGCCGAACGTAGTTTGTTCGGCATATCGAAGGGTGCTGGCCTTGAGTGTGTTTTATCCTCAGTTTGATGAAGGGCACCACGCATCACGATCATTCATATCTCAATGAATTTATTGGATTTGCAACAGCCGCTTTAAGTGTTTGAATACTAACGGTTAGCACTGCGATCAAAAGCGCGATTGCTGCTGACACCAAAAATACGCTAATACCGATCTCGATTTTGTAGGCGAATTCCTGCAACCAGGTATTCATCGCGAAGTAAGCGATTGGCCAGGCGATGAGGTTGGCAACAAAAACCCACTTGGTAAACTCTTTCGAAAGGAGCATTAAAATGCTGCTAACGGAAGCGCCCAATACTTTGCGAATACCGATTTCTTTAGTGCGGCGTTCTGCCGTAAATGCTGCAAGCCCAAACAAACCGAGACAGGCTACAAAAATTGCCAGGAAAGCAAAGTATTGAAATACCTGGCCAAGCTGCTCGTCTGCACGGTGCAGCCGGGCGAAATCATCATCAAGAAAATAATAGTCGAGCGGGTAATTGGGAGAGAAAGTGTTCCAGGTTTCCCGGATAAAAGCCAATGTCTCGGAAATATTTTGTGAAGAGAGGCGGAAAGAAATAAAATTCAATTTTTCTACCGGCATAATATTAATCACCAGCGACCGAAGCGCGCTGCGAAACGAAAACAGGTGAAAATCATCGACCACACCGATAATTTTGCCGTTGTAAGTGTTGCCAGAATGGCTCATGGAAATACTGCGCCCCAGGGCTATTTCCGGCGATTCCCAACCGACACGCTTAATAAGCTCTTTGTTTATCATAAACGCTTCGGTTTTATCCGTTTCAAATTCTTCTGAAAAATCACGGCCAGCGATTAGATCGATATTATACGTTTTTAAAAAATGGTGATCGACAAAAAAACGGGTGATCCCGACCGA
This sequence comes from uncultured bacterium, assembly GCA_964015645.1. GTDB lineage: Bacteria > Calditrichota > Calditrichia > RBG-13-44-9 > J075 > CAXHHS01. The sequence goes on along the minus strand of CAXHHS010000770.1, from coordinate 1,468 downwards.
TTGATCTAAGCCTTCGATCGTATACCCGGCGCCATTTCCGGCTTTTGCCGGCACTTGTTCGGTCATCGTTAAATCCAATAGGTTTGGATTTTCCAAAAGGGTATGTTTAACGGTTTCATAATTTTGCCGGATTTGGTCATTCAGCGGAACGACGACAATCTGGTCTTTCGCAAATCCCAGGTTTTTATCGCGGATAAATCCCATTTGCTGCCAAACAACGCCGGTGCAAACGATCAGGATAATCGAAATCGCAAATTGGAAAACAACCAGAGTTTTTCGCAATATTGTTGCCCGGTTTTTGGGGCTGGCGGAACTGCCTTTTAAGGTTTCTATGGGGCGAAATGCCGAGAGAAAAAACGCCGGGTAGCTGCCTGCAAATACACCGGTAAATACTGCAAGCCCCAGTATTGCGATTATCAATGGCATATTAGCTATGTAATCGATAGCAATGTCTTTCCCCAAAATATCGTTGAGAACCGGCAGTAACAGCTCAAGCAAAATAAATGCGATGATAACTGCCATCACGCTGAGCAAAATGGCTTCACCCAAAAATTGTTTGATCAATTGCCCGCGATAAGCGCCTAAAACTTTACGCATGCCGACCTCTTTAGCACGCTGTGTAGAGCGCGCAGTTGCCAAATTCATAAAATTGATGCAAGCGATCAGTAAAATAAAAATTGCGATGGCGGAAAAGATATAGACGTAGTTGATGTCGCCATTCGGTTCCAATTCCGCTCTTAGTTTGGAGTGCAAGCGAATTTCGTGAAGGGGTTGTAGGTGCAAAGTGTACCATTGATTTGCCCCGACATGTTTTTCCAGAAGCGCCGGTAATTTCGCCTCGACGCTTTCTTCCGTAACGCCAGGTTTTAACAAAATATAGTTGAAAACCGATTCCAGCCCCCAACCCCGCCGAGCATTTTTATGGTCGGTTTGGCTTTCGAAAGAAGCCAAAAAATCGAATTTGATGTGGGAGTTGTGGGGAATATTCTTGAGAATTCCGGTGATTTTGTAATCAGTAAACTCGCCATTGTTATATGGATCGAGGGAAAGGGATTTACCGAAGGGGTCTTCGGTAGGGAAATATTTCTCAGCTATTTTTTCCGTAACAACAATGGTAAACGGCTCGGTAAGTGCGGTTTTGGGATCGCCTTTTAAGAGGGGAAAATCAAAAACCGTTAGCACACTCGGATCGGCATAAAAAAAACGCTCTTCGTAAAAACGATTTTCGCCATAGGCAAAAACCCGTTTTTCGCCCCATCCCATTTTGCGGAATCGCACCACCGCTTCTACTTCCGGGAATTCTTCCAGCATGGCAATACCCTGACCAAAACTGGTATTGGCGTTTGTGGCCTGCTCATCCATCGCGGTTCCCAGGGTTAGGCGATAGATTCGGTCGCCTTTTTGATGGAATTTATCGTAGCTCAGCTCAGCGTTTATGTAGAGTAAAATCAGGATACAGCAAGCCATG
>CAXHHS010000769.1:0-3918 GCA_964015645.1 uncultured bacterium | reverse complement strand
CTTTTTTATCGCTTGAATGTTTTTCCCATTACTTTGCCGCCACTGCGCGATCGAATTGATGACATCCCACTGTTAGCCCGTTGTTTTATTGAGAAATACGGTCGCGAGGAATTATCTCTGCATTCGCAAACCCTCAAAAAATTACGCGCTTATCATTGGCCGGGAAATGTTCGGCAACTGGAGAACGTTATTCAACGCGCCTTAATTTTGTGCGATAGCGAAAAACTCCATCCCGAACAGATTATTTTGGAAGAGGAAAATTCATCCGATCCCCAACAGTTTACCGGAACGCTAAAAGAGTTTGAAAAACAACTCCTGCTGTCTCGCCTAAAAAAATATAACGACAATCGTACTCAAACTGCCAAGTCGTTGGGCGTCTCCGTTCGTTGGGTGCAGCTTAAGTTGAAGGAGCTTATGCCGGATGTTTGAAAAGCAAGTGCAGATGGCAGTAGGCAGGAAAGCAAACTGTAAGTTACAAGTGGCATATTTTTAATGGCTCGGAGAGTCGGAGAATCGGGGAAAAGTGAAAGTGAGTGATGCAGCAAAAGTCTCTTTGCGCTATGCACTCTGCGCTTTGCAATTAAATAATAAACAACGAACAACCCAAACCCAGGATATAACCATGCCCAAAAACAAAAAACCTTTGGGGATTAAAAATTACGGCAGCATTCCCCACTTGCCCGGCAGCCGGTTAGGCCCTGGCGATCATAGCTGTTCGGAAGGGCAGGCAAAAATTGCAACCGAAAAACCTCGCGACCGCCACGACTGTATTATCGTGCAAGAAAAACTGGATGGCTCCAATGTTGGCGTGGCGTTAGTGAACGGCGTTATTCATCCCATTACCCGTGCCGGTTACAACGCTGCAACTTCCCCCTTCGAACAGCATCACTATTTTGCAGATTGGGTACATCGTAATGCCGAAAGATTTCACGCTGTTCTCAAAGAAGGAGAGCGAATTGTTGGCGAATGGCTAATGCAAGCGCACGGCACCCGCTACCAATTGCCTCACGAACCGTTTGTTGCGTTCGATTTAATGACCGGCATTAACCGAACAGTACATGAGGAATTTATCGAGCGCATTAAACCGGGCGAGTTTGTTTCGCCAAAAGTGATTCACAACGGTGCACCACTCTCAATTGAAACGGCAATGTCAATCCTGGGAAAAGAGGGATTCCACGGTGCGCTCGACCCGGTGGAAGGCGCTGTTTGGCGCGTGGAAAGAAATCGCTTAATCAATCCGGGAAAAGGCGGCGACCGCCATTGGGTCGTCGATTTCCTGGTAAAATACATCCGACCGGATAAGGTAGATGGCTGCTATTTACCGGAAATTACCGGTGAAAAAGCGTATTGGAATTGGCTGCCGCCTGAAAAGGGTAAAAAGGTAAAAGATTGAATATCGAATGACGAATGTTAAATATCGAATATCGATTGAACACAAGTATCCCCCTTTTGCAATATATTAACTTTTTCCTTATATTGATCGCGCATTTGTAGCGTTTTTGCTGACAAAAATGAAAAGGAACAATACCTAATGATTGAAATTACCCCGACTTTATCCATCGACGAAAAAGAAATTCAGGAATCGTTTGTGCGAGCATCCGGGCCGGGCGGGCAAAATGTGAATAAGGTTTCCACGGCAGTTCAGCTGAAGTTTGACATTCGAAATTCGCCATCGTTGCCAGCAGATGTTAAACAGCGGTTACTTTATTTAGCCGGGAGGCAGTTATCCAACACCGGTGTTCTAACCATTACCGCCCAAAAATTCCGAACCCAGGAAAAGAATCGCAAAGATGCTTTAAACCGTTTGATCGCCCTCATTCGCCAGGCAACCAAAAAACCGAAGCTCCGTAAAAAAACCCAGCCACCGGAATCCGCAAAAGAGCAGCGTTTGGATGAAAAGAAAAAACGCAGCGAAGTAAAACGCCAGCGAGGTAAAGTAGAAGGGGAAGATGAGTAGGTGGAGATCCACTTAACCCAGGTTCTACATGTAGCCCCCGACTTCGAACGCTGAATCGGAGAAACGGTGAATCGGCGAATCGGAGACTTTCATCACTTGCCCCGTCCCCGGTTCTCCGATTCACCGATTCAAAAGTTGGGGAGCGCATTTGAGCGACAACCGCTATCAAATTATCCAACAATTTCAAGAATTCCGGCAGCATTTTGATACATCCGTTTTCACCTCCCGGGATTTTTTACTTTATAGCAGCGGCTGGTTGATTTCATTTTACATGGCTATCCACCCGTCATCTTTTTTGCCGGATTTTCTGGCCGTAATCGCTTATTTTTATTTCCTATTCAAATTAATCGACGAAATACAGGCAAAGCTCCAACCGTTCGCCGAGTTACTGCTGTTTTGCTTCTGTCTTTTGTATGGTATCGAGTATTTGCTACTGAATGCTTTTTGGCCCGCCGCCGCTTTTACGGAACCTCCCGGAACACATAGCAATTTTTTTATCCTCAATTTTCAAATTTTAATGCTGGCGGTGTTGCATTTATTATTCAGCATCGTGTTGGTAAAAAGTAACAACGGCAAAAAAGGGATTCTTGTCGCAGTTTTTTTCATCGGCATTATCTGTAATTTTTATGTAGAACACGGCAATCGCTTTTTATTTTACACCGTTCTCGTCGCCCTTTTTTTTACGCTATTAAAAAGAACCACCTGGCTGGAATCGCTAACTCGCAGGGAGTGCTGGATTTACCTAATAGTGATATTTTTCAGCTTTCAGTGGTTTGCAAGCCTGAACCTGTTTAACCAGGTGGAAACCGGCGTAACCAACTATTCCAATGCCTGGTTTGCGGTACCATTCTTCCTTTACCACGCATTTCGGATTTACCTGCTGACGCTGATGGTGCGAATTCCCGGCGTGCTCATTTATAATCACGCAACCCTGGAGCGCAAGCTGCGCATTGCCGGCTTGTTTCAATCAACATTTCCGCAACTGGTACAATTAGCGGTGATGATGTTGATTTTTTACGTGTTTATCTCCGGCTGGCAGGCGCAAAATTTACGAGATTCTCTCCAACAGCAAATTCGCCAAATTGAGGCCGGAACACCTGCTGCCGGTTTGAATTATTATGAAGTTTCCGCATTAAACAAAAGCTTCCCCCTCGATTTAGGACGCTATCGCCCTGTTGCAAAAAAGAGATGGATTGCAACCGATAGACTTCCCGCTAAAGGCATTATCGCGATGAGAAACACGGAAGATCGAACCATTAACGGCAGTGCTGCTATCCATCACTTTTTGTTTTTTAAATCGATGAAGCCGGATAGCTCGGAATCGTTATTCCTGGTAAAAGTGGATTCTACATTTCTCGCAACAATCGGCAAAAATCTCATTTACCTCGGCGGAACCTCCTTGCTTTCTTACCAGGTAAATACTGAAAAGTGGCCACTGTATAGTAATAAAGTGGAATTGTGGGGTGGGGATAGCGAAATCAAAATTTTTCCGTTAGGCGTGGTAAACTATGATACCCAACCACTACGTACGCAGTTACAGAATCAGGATACGGAGGATACCATAAACATTCAACTTGGAATCTTTCCTGACGGCGAATTTACCCTTGGGCGAATATTTTTGAAAACCTGGTCGCCGGAAAATGGTACTGAAAATTATTTAGCGATAGATATTGTCAAGGAATTTACCAGCCGGATACAATGGTCGGGAATGCTGCAAGTGCTTTTGTTGGTGACATTGATTTATCTTTTATTGAATTCGTTTATTATTCGCAGCATGGTCAACTTTGGCAGTCAAATCAACAAAACAATTGTGCAAAAATTCGGAAATTTGAAAAAAGGAATTCAAGAAGTTTCCGCCGGCAATTTGAATTATAAAATGAAATTCGAAGGCGAAGACGAGTTTGTGGAATTAGCCGATCATTTTAACGAAATGAGCGACCAGCTTAAACAAACGCTAACCG
>CAXHHS010000768.1:0-3919 GCA_964015645.1 uncultured bacterium | reverse complement strand
ATACGAGATGCAATGGAGTCTCGTGGGCTCGGAGATGTGTATAATAGACAGAGGTAAAGCTATATATTAGCAGCATTTCTTATCTATCCTCTACAAGGATATGTTCTCAGGATGAATATCATCTCTACAATAATTAAACATCTACGAAGTTTTTAGTGTTTCCAGAGGCTTTTCATTTCTTGAATTATAGATAGCCTCGTAGAGGTTGCATTATTGTAGTTGTAGAAAATCCCCGGGTAGTAAATCCTCGTAGAGGATTCATAATTTTTGTTTCAATCACTTCACCGCATTTCCTATATAAGCGAAGCGATTTTTTATGAGCAAGAATTCAATTCTTGTCTAACAAATATATCCGTTTTATATTGGCTGTAATCATAAAATGGGAGTGCATGATGTATTTCCGATATACAATTTTTGCGCTGGCAGCGCTGGTTGTTTTCTACATTTCTTGCACAGAAAATAATTCTTCCGAACTTAATCCATCCGAAAACTCACGTTCCTCAGAGGCAAAAAATGTCAAACTGATCGAAAATTTACCCCCCGGGGAAAGATTATTGGAGGAAGCGACCCAATTTGCTACAAACGCTCAATTAGATAGTACTTTAACCTATCTTGAAAAGGCTGCATCTATTTTTAAAGCGGAGAAAGATTGGGAGGCGTATACCGGTTGCCTGAATAAAATGGGGAAATATTCTATTGAAAAGGTAAACTATAAAATTGCCGAGCAATATCTTGATTCAGCACTCTTTATCGGGAAACGAGGATTGGGCGACCAGCATCTTTTGATAGCAGATAACTATCATCACAGGAGCCTCCTTTACCGTAGAACCGGGAAATATGATCTTGCGGAAGAGAGTGCCCAAAAAGCTATCCAATTAAAACAGAATAAACTGGGAAATCAGCACATCAGTTTAGCAACAAGCTACACGTCGCTCGGATCTCTTTGCCGTATCAAGGGGAAATTTGACCAATCGATCGAATATCATCAGCTGGCGCTTGCAATTTATGAAAAAGAAGAAGGCAGAAATTCTCCGAAGGTGACAGAAGCTTATTCCGGTTTAGCAGGCGGCTATTGGAGCAAAGGAGAAATCGATAAGGCATTGGATTACGCCTTAAAAAACCTGCATATCACAAACGCTGTTTTTGGAAAAAACCACAATAAAGCCGCTATGGCATATAATAATGTCGGAATTCTGTATGCGGACAAAGGCGATTATGACCGCTCACTGGAGTACTTTCAAAAATCGTTGTCCACCCGGCTGGCATTATTCGGTGAAAAACACCCGGATGTCGCAACATCTTATCATAATATAGCTAAAATATATGCGTTTATTGGCGATAACGACCGGGCAATCGAGAATTCCGAATACGGATTATCAATTCGCCGCAGTTTATATGGAGAGATTCATCCGGAGGTCGCCTGGGAATATAATGGGCTGGCAACTCACTTTGCAAGAATCGGAAATTATGAAAAGGGGCTTGAACTCGTTCAAAAAGCGCTCTCTATTTGGAAAAAAACTGTTGGCGAGCAAAATCCTTATATCGGCTATGCTTATCAAAATGTTGGCAGGTATAATACGATACGTGAAAATTATGATGATGCCGTTGTCGCTTTAAACAAAGCGTTCGCTATTTTTCAAGCGACCTATGGCAATCAAAATATCGAGACATGGAAAGCATACCTGGAGCTTGCACTGTTATACCAAAAAAAAGGTGAATATAATACGGCGATTCAATACTGCGAATCTGCATTGCCGAATTTTCGGGCGGCGTTGGGAAATCGCCACCCGGAAGTCGCCGGGGTTTATAATCGAATGGCAGAGATATATTATGCCAAAGCGGATTATTGGCAGTCAATCAACGCTTTTCAAAAAGCGATACATGCGAATACTTCCTCTTTTGATGATATGGATCCCTACCATAATCCGTCTTTAAATGATATTATCAGTGAAAGCCTGATGTTATCTTCCTTACGAAAAAAAGCGGCGGCATTTGGGAAATATCATCAAAATGTATCTAACAATGTTGCGGACTTAAAAGCCTCGGTTGAAGGTTACCATCATGCGATTCAATTGATCGACAAAATGCGAGGTAGTTTCCGCACGGAAAATTCCAAACTGTTACTTTCAGAAGAAACATTTGATATTTATGAAGAAGCGATTCAAAATGCACAGCGACTTTACCGCTTAGATAAAACCGCTGAAGATATGGAAACAGCATTTTTATTTGCCCAAAAAAGCAAAATCGGTATTCTTCTGGAATCGTTATCCGAAGCCGAGGCAAAACAATTCTCCGGCATTCCGGATAGTATTTTGGCGATGGAAAAGCAACTACGAATCGATTTATCTTATTACGACAAAAAACTTAGCGAAGAGAAATTAAAGGATGCTCGAGCAGATTCCGTAAAATTAACCTCCCTGCAAAAAAATATCATCTCCCAAAAACAACTGTATGATGATTTACTGAGCAAGATGGAACAATCATACCCGGACTATTACGCCCTAAAATACCAGGTTAAAACAGCCTCGGTTAAGGAAATTCAAGAAAAGGTTGTAGACACCGGAATAACGCTGATTGAATATAGCATCGCAAAAGATTCTATTTTTACATTTGTTATCAGTAAAGATGAGTTTCATGTTACCGTAACCCCTAAATTGCCAAACCTGGAAAATGATATATATGATCTGCGTACCGCAATAATTACCCAAAATGATCATGCTTATGCAGAAACGGCGTACCGCCTTTACCAGTCATTGTTATTGTCAATCGCTGGAACTCTGAAAACGAAGCAACTCATTATCATTCCGGACGGTTTATTAAATTACATCCCCTTCGAAGCCCTTTTGACAGAAGAAATACCACAAGGCACTTTGTCTGTAAAAGACTACAAATCCCTGCCATATCTAATTAAAAAATATGCAATTAGCTATACATACTCTGCAACATTGTTATATGAAACCATCAATCGCCAGCAAAGAGAAGCAAACAAAGAATACCTGGCGTATGCGCCGGTTTTTTCCGATGGTATTTCCGGCAGCACCCGCGCAATGGAATTTTTGAAAGCGAATGCAACAGCGGATTCGACGCGTAATTTTGATATTTCACATCTCCCGGCAACGCGGGCGGAGGCCCTAAATATCGAAAACCTGTTTGTTGAAAAAACCGGTTTCTTTCAACGCTTATTTGGCGCTTCCACCGCCGTTTTTTTGGAAAAAGAGGCAAACGAAGAAAATTTAAAATCACGCGATATTGAGGATTATCGTTATGTTCATATTGCCACACACGGCTTTATTAACGAAACGAATCCCAAGCTCTCCGGGTTAATTTTCGCGCAAGACACCACACTTTCAGAAGACGGTATTCTCCATTTGGGAGAAATTTACAATTTAAATTTGAATGCCGATTTAGTGGTTCTAAGCGCTTGCGAAACTGGCCTCGGCCAAATTGCCAAAGGCGAAGGATTGATTGGCTTAACTCGTGGATTTCTCTATGCCGGGGCTAAAAATTTGCTGGTATCGCTCTGGCAGATTAATGACGTCAGCACTGCGAATTTGATGGTGGAATTTTACCGGAAAATGTTGAGCGGGCAGAACAAGGCGGTAGCCCTGCGGGAAGCCAAAGTGATGTTAATGGAGCAGAATCCCAAATATGCAAAACCGTATTACTGGGCGTCTTTTGTGTTAATCGGGCAATAATTTGGGGATTTTAAACTACAAAATCCCCAAATTATCAATTTTCTTTTTGATAATCCAATTTATTCAACATCCTGAATTTTTCGATCGCCTCATTAATCAAGCCGCTGATTGAGAAAAAATAACAACAAAAGAGATATCTTATACTAATTTAATTTGATCGTGGCGTGATATCCTTTAAGCTGTCTCTTATACACATCTCCGAGCCCACGAGACTCCATTGCATC
>CAXHHS010000767.1:0-3937 GCA_964015645.1 uncultured bacterium | reverse complement strand
AACACGAATGGCGCTTCCCCAAAAAGGAAAACCGCAGCTTTTTGTATCGGATTTTTTTGATTTCTCGATTTATGTAGACGCCCAAACGGAAATTATCGAACAATGGTACATCGACCGATTCCTGACATTTCGCGATACCGCGTTTCAAAATCCATCGGCTTATTTCCATCGATACGCCAGTTTGCCCGATGAGAGTGCTCGCGCCACCGCGCAACAAATTTGGAAAGAAATCAACGAAGTAAATTTATTAGAGAACATCGAGCCGACCCGCAGGCGTGCGAGTTTGATTTTGGAAAAAGGGAAAAATCATTTGGTAGAAAAAGTGTATCTCAGGAAGCTATAAAAGGAGTAAAAATGAGCGAAACATACATTATCGATGGCATCCGAACGCCGATTGGAAAATTTTGCGGATCATTATCGCAAGTTCGCACGGATGATCTGGCAGCATTAACGATAAAAGAGCTAATAAATCGCAATCCCCAAATCGATCCGGCGAGAATTGAGGATGTGATTCTCGGCTGCACCAATCAAGCCGGTGAAGATAATCGAAATGTAGCGCGAATGGCGCTTTTATTGGCCGGGCTTCCGGCTTCCGTTCCGGGAGAAACGGTTAATAGATTATGTGCATCCGGTATGAGTGCTGCTGTGCAGGCCGGGCGGGCAATCCGCCAGGGTGATGGCGATCTGTTTATCGCCGGCGGCGTGGAACACATGACGCGCGGGCCGTACGTAATCGAAAAATCCGCCACAGCGTTTTCCCGAACCTCAAAAATGTATGATAGCAGTTTTGGCTGGCGATTTGTAAATCCCAAAATGGAAGAAATGTATGGCACAGACGGTATGGGTAACACCGCAGAAAATGTGGTGGAAAAATACAACGTCTCCCGCGAAGATCAGGATCGATTTGCGCTGCGATCCCAGCAAAAAGCTGTTGTTGCAAGGGAAAACGGGCGGCTTTCCAGGGAAATTGTTGCCGTTGAAATTCCACAGCGAAAATCCGATCCGCTTGTTTTCGATAAAGATGAATTTATTCGACCGGATACCAGCCTGGAAAAGCTGGCGAAATTAAAGCCGGTATTTCGTACCGATGGCAAAGGCTCGGTTACTGCCGGTAATTCCTCCGGGATCAATGATGGCGCTTGTGCGCTGCTGCTGGCATCGGATTCTGCTGTGAATGAATTTGAGTTGAAGCCGCTGGCAAGAATCGTGGCATCTGCTGTGGTTGGTTTGGAACCACGCATCATGGGAATGGGGCCGTTGTATGCCACGCAAAAAGTAATGAAAAAATCCGGCCTTTCTTTGGATGATATGGCAGTAATCGAATTAAATGAAGCATTTGCCTCCCAAAGTCTCGCTTGTATGCGAGAATTGGGATTGCCGGATGATGACCCGCGGGTAAACCCCAATGGCGGAGCAATTGCGTTGGGACATCCATTGGGAATGTCCGGCGCGCGATTGCTGTTAACAGCGGCGATTGAACTAAACCTGCGAAAAGAACAATACGCATTATGCACGATGTGTGTAGGGGTAGGGCAGGGGATGGCAACGATAATTGAGCGGGTGGGAAATTAGAGATTCTGTTTAATACAGTATTAACTTGACAAAACATTCTAAACTATATTTATTAAGTTCGTAAAATCAGGAATTGCTCGGGAAAAATTTAATGAGTTCAATTACCATAAAAGATATAGCCGAACAGTTGAACCTGTCTGTTTCAACCGTTTCCAAAGCGTTGCATGACTATCCCGATGTTGGTGTTAAAACGAAAGAAAAGGTGCTCGCGCTGGCGAATAAATTGGACTACCAACCTAACATCCTGGCCCAAAGTTTAAGAAGAAAAAACTCAAAAATTATTGGCGTTATTGTTCCTGATATTTGTTATCACTTTTTCTCAGCAGCAATTAGCGGAATAGAAAAAGTTGCATACGATTCCGGTTACATTTTAATGTTAAGCCAAACCAATGAAAGTGTAGAGAGAGAAATAATTAACACCCGTTCGCTAATATCCAATCGTGTCGCGGGTTTATTAGCTTCAATTTCTCAGACGACAAAAGATGTCGAACATTTTAGAGTGTTGCAACGGAGGCAAAGCCCGGTTGTGTTTTTTGATCGTATGCATCAGGACATAAAGGCAAGTCGGGTTCTTTCCAATGATTATCAAGGTGCTTTTAGTGCAGTTGAGTATTTGATTCGGACAGGTAGAAAACGTATTGCCCATTTTTCCGGCCCACTAACATTAAATATCGGGCAAGCCAGGTTAAAGGGATATAAAGATGCTTTATTAAAGTATGAGTATCCGATTGAAGACGACCTTATTTACGAGGGCGGATTCAATGTTGAAGATGGAATCAAGGGTATGAATTGGTTGATAAACCAGGAAACCCAATTACCCGATGCCATTTTTACAGCAAATGATGAAGCCGCTTTAGGAGTTTATGAAGTTGTTAAAACCCGGGGGCTAAAAATACCTGAAGATATTGCTGTAATTGGTTTCTCAAATGACCCTGTTTCAGCATTGTTGGATCCGCCGTTAACAACTATTGAGCAATCCGCTTTCGAAATTGGAAAAACCGCCGCCACAATTTTATTAGAAGAAATATCATCCATTAATAATGGTAATGACCAACAAAATTTTACTCCCAGAATTGATCATTTTGATACCAGGCTTATTGTTAGACAGTCCACTTAATCTATCGTTTTTTACTTCTTTTAAATAAATTTTCCTCTTGACTAATTTTTTAAATTTCGTTATATACAAGCTACGAAAACGTTTGCGGAGTCATTGTCGAAAACCAGATTTTTATAACTATCTTATAAATAATATGGCAGATGTTTCTTTAAAAAGCATAGCAAAACAATTAAACCTCTCAATCTCCACTGTTTCTAGGGCGCTTCATAATCATCCTGACATTAGCAAAGAAACAAAGAATCGAGTTTTGAACTTGGCGAGTGAATTGGATTATCACATTAATTCCATTGCCCAGGGGCTCAAGAAAAAACGAACCAATACAATTGGTGTTATTGTACCGGAAATAAAACATGATTTTTTTGCTGAGGTTATTAGCGGCATTGAAGAAATTACTTACAACGCAGGTTTTGCCATCGTTGTTTGTGAATCGGATGAAGATGTAAATCGAGAAATTTTAAATACCCGGGCATTGGCTTCAAATCGCGTAGCAGGTTTACTCGTTTCCGTATCACAATCTACTACTGATTGCAACCATTTTAAATTGCTTCAGAAAAAAGGGATCCCTATTGTTTTTTTTGACCGGGTAATAGATAATATCGAAGTCAGTAAAGTTCTTGTGGATGACTATAAAGGTGCGTTTCAAATTGTAGAATATTTAATCCAATCAGGGTATCGGCGAATTGCTCACATCGCCGGCCCTGATAATATTTCGATAAGCCGGGAAAGGTTGCAGGGATATAAGGAGGCATTGCAACAATATGATTATCCTATTGACGAAACCCTAATAAAATTCGGTGGGCTTAATGAACAGGATGGTGCGAAGGCAATTCGTTCCCTATTGAATTTGGAAATCCTACCGGATGCTGTGTTTGCTGTAAACGACCCCACCGCATTTGGCGCTTATGAAGTTATAAAAAAACAAGAGCTTAGAATCCCGGAAGATATCGCTATTGTGGGATTCTCCAATAGTCGATTATCAGCTTATATACAACCAAAACTAACCACTGTAGATCAACCCGGCTATGAAGTTGGAATTACTGCCGCCAAACTTTTGTTAGACCACATTAATGCTATCGAATCAAACGAAGTTTTCCCCTCACGTACAGAAATTGTTAATACAAAACTAATTATCCGACAATCAGCATAATCAATCAGATTTTTTAGGATTGATGACTTAAAATATACCGTATTTTTAAATATAGATGGTATCCGGTTGCAAGGCATTCCAGATGCAGGTGTAGAATTACG
>CAXHHS010000766.1:0-3937 GCA_964015645.1 uncultured bacterium | reverse complement strand
GAAACATTGGATGACCATAAAGACGAAATACACAAAAATATTAAACAAAACCTGGACCGCCGCAGCACACAGCAATTAAATTCCAGAATCATCGATGAATTGTTGAAAGAAAATCCATTTGATGTTCCTGAGACGATGGTCAATAATTATCTTAGCGGTATGGCCCAGGAAATGCGAAGACAACACCCTAACGAGCAAATAGACGAAGAAGATATTCGCCAAAAATACCGTGTGGATGCAATTTACTTAATTCGCTGGCACATGCTCAAAAGAAAAATTGCCGAAACAGAAAACATTCAAGTAACCCGGGATGAAGTTTTGCAACGCATCGACCTGGCGCCTTACCAGGATGAGCAAAAAAAACAGTTAAAAGAAAACGAAAATTTTATTTCACGACTTCATGACGATATGTTAGAAGAAAAAGTCGTAAAATTGCTAAATATGAATGCTAAGATTACGGAAGTTTATCCCGAAGAAGCAGCTGTAGAAGGCAAAGAAGCCAAACAGCAACTTATTGAAAATAAATAACATACGAATGAAAACATTTTTATAATCTGGGAGGATTATTTATGCCTTTAGTACCAATGGTAATCGAACAATCCGGTCGCGGAGAACGTGCTTACGATATTTATTCCCGGCTTTTAAAGGAACGTATCATTTTCCTGGGAACCCCAATCGATGACAATATCGCCAGTTTAACAATTGCACAACTTCTCTTTTTGGAAGCAGAAGACCCTGAAAAAGACATATTTTTGTATATCAACAGCCCGGGTGGAATTGTAACTTCCGGCCTGGCAATTTTTGATACAATGCAATATATTAAACCGTCTGTTGTCACAAACTGCATTGGCCAGGCCGCCAGTATGGCGGCAATTTTGCTCTGCGCCGGGGAAAGGGGAAAGCGTTTTGCCCTGCCCAACGCCAGAATTATGTTGCACCAACCCCTGGGCGGTGTAGAAGGCCAGGCATCTGATATTGACATTCATGCAAAAGAGATTTTAAAAATTCGCCAAAAGCTTAATCAAATTTTGGCCGATAACACCGGTCAATCGCTCGAACAGATTGAGCAAGATACCGACCGCAATTTTTTTATGAATTCTCAACAGGCATTGGAATACGGTATCATTGACGAAATTTTGATGAAAAGAAGCAGTGAGAAAAAGGAAGAATAAACCGTATTGCGTGTTACGTGTTGCTTGTTTTTCCACGCATCACGTAATACAATTAACTATTGATTTTTTAATCCCAAAAGTGCAAAGCACCCATAATGGCAAATAAAAACTTTCTTGAACACGAAACGACCTGCTCATTTTGCGATAGAAAAGCAACTCAAGTGGCACAGTTAGTAACCGGGGCACATGCCAGTATTTGCGATCAATGCATACAGAGCGCTAATGAAATCTTAAAAAACTCCCGCTATAGCCAATTCCAAACCGGGGAGTTTAACCTTCCGAAACCAAATGAAATCAAAGAGTTTCTCGATCAATTTGTGATTGGGCAGGATCGGGCAAAAGTTGCATTATCCGTTGCGGTTTACAATCATTACAAACGAATCAGTATGGAGGGATTCGAGGATGATGACATTGAGATCGAAAAAAGCAACATTTTGCTCATTGGTCCCACCGGCGTTGGCAAAACGCTATTGGCGCAAACATTAGCGCGACTGCTGCAAGTGCCATTTTCAATTTCCGATGCAACCACGCTTACCGAAGCCGGTTACGTGGGCGAAGATGTGGAAAATATTTTAGTGCGCCTTTACCAATCTTCTAATTACGATGTTTTAGCCACAGAGCGCGGTATCATTTATGTTGATGAAATCGATAAAATCGCTCGAAAATCCGGCAGCCCCTCAATTACGCGTGATGTATCCGGCGAGGGGGTTCAGCAAGCGCTGCTTAAAATATTAGAAGGCACCGTATCCGCAATTCCTCCCAAGGGCGGTCGTAAACACCCGGAAGCGCCGATGATCCAAATCAACACCAAAAATATTCTCTTCGTCTGCGGCGGCGCATTCGATGGATTGCCGGATATTGTCCGGCGTAGGATCGGCGAAAAAACAATGGGGTTTTCTGCGAAAATAAAATCGGTTAACAATATTCCGGATGGGGAGTTAATGGAATTTGTTGAGCCGGAAGATTTACTACATTTCGGATTAATTCCCGAATTGATCGGTCGCCTCCCTGCGCTGGTCGGGCTGCAAGAACTCAGCGAATCGGATATGCTTTCAATTTTAGTAGAGCCGAAAAATTCCTTAATCAAACAATATAAAAAGCTGTTTGAGATGGAAGGCGTTGAGCTAAAATTCACGGAAAACTCCCTGCGAGAGGTGGTAAGAATGGCCCGCAAGCGTAAAACCGGCGCAAGAGGCCTGCGCGGCATCCTGGAACGTGTAATGGTAGATGTAATGTTCCAGGTACCATCAATGAACAATGTAACGGAATGTCTAATTACGGAAGAAGTGATTCAAGGGAAAGCAGACCCGATATTAAAACAAGGAAAATCCCGCCAATCGGCGTAAGTCCATATATTTCGTAGCACTTAGACCTTTTAATTAACTGTCAATACTTTGCCAGAAAGAACAGGAAGCCCGTAAAAATAAACATTGCTTCCTAATTTGCGTTTACGATCCTGAAAGCGTCGGGATTGTAACGGGTTTTTTCCTCCTCCTTTGGCTTACAAACACCTTGACTAAGAATCGGATATAAAGAGAATGGAAAACTATCCAACGAAATTAAACATAGACGATATAACTGATATACCGGAAACGCTGCCGCTGTTACCGATTCGCGACCTGGTTGTTTTTCCCTTTGGCGTGGTTCCGTTACTGGTTGGTAGAGAAAAATCGCTGGCAGCGGTTGATTTCGCAAGGCGCAACAACAACCTGCTTTTAGTAGCAACCCAAAAAGATTCCAATAAAGACAACATACGCCCGAATGACATTTTTCGGGTTGGAACCATTTGCCGGGTGCGAGAAATTCTTGAGTTTCCTAATGGGCACTCCAAAGTGGTTGTAGAAGGAATTCTTCGCGCCCGCATTACACGATTTTTGCGAAAAAAAGCGTGCTTTATCACCAATGTCGATGTTTTAGATGATCGAAGCGAGCACCAGGAAATCCCGGAAGTTTACCTCAAACAATTGTTGTTCTATTTTCAAGAATATGTCAATTTTAATTCGGAACTGCCGGATGAGATATTGGAATTTCTTCAACACCAGGATGATCCCTATTTTATCATCGATTTTATTTCCCTGATTATCCAGGTAGATGTTAGTGAAAAACAGCGAATTTTGCAGGAAACCGATTTCGAAAAGCGCATTGTCAAGCTGCTGGATGCCTTACGCCAGGTGATTGGATTTAACCGAATGCGGCAGGATATTGATCAAAAAGTCCAGGAAAGCCTGGTAAAAAATCAGCGAAATTTCTACACCCAGGAAAAGTTAAAGATCCTCAACCGCGAGTTGGGCGAAGAAGAGGAGTTTGATTCGCCGGAAACCAAAAAGCTGGAAGAGGAAATTTTAGCTGCCAATATGCCGGAACATGCCTTTGACAAAGCAACCGAAGAGCTTGAGAAGCTAAAAAAAATCCCCGCTTTTTCGCCGGAATATACCGTCATTCGCAATTACCTGGATTGGATGATTCGCGTTCCCTGGAGTAAGCAAACCGAAGATCACCTGGATATTCGTGAAGCCAAACGAATTTTAGATGAAGATCATTACGGATTGGAAAAACCCAAAGACCGTATCGTTGAACATTTGGCGGTACTGCAACGGGTTAAAGAAATTAAAGGGCCGATCCTATGCCTGGTAGGTCCCCCCGGCGTTGGGAAGACCTCTTTGGGTAAATCCGTTGCGCGAGCGTTGGATAGAAATTTTGTGCGAATTTCCCTGGGTGGCGTTCGCGATGAGGCGGAGATTCGCGGCCACCGGCGCACTTATATC
>CAXHHS010000765.1:0-3949 GCA_964015645.1 uncultured bacterium | reverse complement strand
AAACACCAAGTTTCACGAAGTGTTTTTAATATTTTTTTGTGATTCTTTGAGACTTTGTGCCTTTGTGTCGAATTTTCAAACAGCCTCTTAGATAAGCAGCGCGTAATATCAGGTAATATGCAAAAAACACGAAAAAGTTAAACTGAATCAACAAAACTGGAGGGCAACCTTGAAAAAATCATTTTTAACCTACCTGTTCGGGATATTGTTTTTCCTGAACTTACAAGCGCAATCAAACGCTACCGGATCGCTGAGCGGTTTTGTGTATGATGGGGCGAATCGGGAAGCACTTATCGGCGTAAACGTCTACCTGCCGGATATAACCGTTGGCAGCAGCACCAACGTTAGCGGGTATTTCATCATCCCGAAAATCCCTGCCGGAAAATATACCGTGATTTGCGATTATCTTGGCTATCAAACGGTGGTGAAAAAAATTACCATCGAACCGGGCGAAGAAAAGGTCATCGATTTTACCATGATGATGGCAACCATCGAAGGCCAGGCAGTAGACGTCGTGGCGGATTCGATTCGTGTTAGCGAACGATTATACAACAAACCGATCTCGAATATTCAACTGACGCCGCGCCAAATTAACACCATTCCGCAAGTGGCGGAGGCGGATTTGCTGCGCTCGCTGCAAACGCTGCCGGGCGTGCTGCCGCTGTCGGATTTTTCATCGGCGTTGTATGTGCGCGGCGGAACCCCGGATCAAAACCTATATTTGCTTGATGGCACGGATGTTTACAACCCGGAGCACGCCTTCGGTATTTTTTCGACGTTTAACACCGATGCGGTTAAACATGTGGAGATTTCCAAAGGCGGGTTTAGCGCCGCTTACGGCGGGCGGCTTTCCTCGGTGCTGGATGTCACCAATCTCGATGGCAACCGCGAGGAGTTTGAGGGCAGCGCCCAAATTAGCCTGCTGTCAGCCAAAACCACCCTGCAAATGCCGTTGGGCAACATGGGGGCAATTTCCGGCTCCATCCGCCGAACCTATTTTGATAAAACCATTGGCCCCGCCATCGACGAAGTTCCCGATTACTTTTTTTACGACGGCAACCTCAAAGCATTTGTGGAGCTTGACTCCAAAAACAAAATTACCGCCAGCCTCTACGGCGGGCAGGATGTGCTGAATGTTATTTTTAACGAAAACGCCTCCAACCAGGCAGGGTTCGATCTGAAGTGGGGAAACACCACCGGCAGCCTGCGCTGGACGCGGGTGTTTAATCCCCAGCTTTTCGCCAATTTTTGGATAACCGGCAGCCGCTTTAATTCTACCTTCGATTTCGGAGAAACCGTTCCGGTGCAGGAAAAAAACTTCGTTTCCGACATCACCCTTAAAGGCAATCTCGAATATCATTATTCACAGCAGTTGCAAATGAAATTCGGTTTCGAGCAGAAGAATTTGCACGTGCTCTACCGGCAAACCTTTCCCGGCGGCACGGTGGATGTCGATAAACGCCCGACCCACTATGTCGGTTATTTACAAACCAATTGGCGGCCCACCCCGCGTTGGGACATTCAGGCCGGCATTCGCTACAATTATTTTAATTCCGAAAAGCAGTTTCAAAACTGGGAACCACGGTTTTCCGCTAAGTATCGCCTGACGAATACCATCAACCTGAAAGCCGCCGTGGGGAATTATCACCAGTATCTCCACCGCATTGCCCGCCCGTTTTTTTCCGATATTTGGTCGGCATCCAACCGCTTTCAGGACCCTTCCGGTTCGGATCACTTTATCTTCGGCATCCAGAAAGAGATCGCTGGCAATTACCAGTTCGAAATCGAAACCTATTACAAGGAATACAAAAACCTCTACTTGTTTAACCAAACGTTTTTAACGGAGCTAACCGCCGACGCCTTTGACGCCAATGGCGACCCGGTTTATACCGAAACCAAAGACATCTTCAACAATGGTGACGGCAATTCCTACGGGTTTGAATTGCTGCTGCGGAAAGATACCGGCAACGTTACCGGCTGGATCGGCTACTCTTTTGCGCAGACGGAATACAGCTTTTCCAATATCAACCGCGGCGTTGATTTTTTCCCGCGCCATGATCGCCGCTCGACAATCAATTTCGTCAGCAACATGAATATTCGCAATACCCTGCGCTCGTTGAAGGGAAAAGCGAAGAAGAATGATCGCAGCAAATGGATGCTGGGATTAAACTTCGTCTATTCCTCCGGCCAGCCGATTACCGCCGCCGGTTCCGGCTACATTACCGGCCCCGCGCCCAATGCCGTGCAGCGTTATGTAGAATATTATCCCGGCGAAATTAACGGCTACCGGCTTCCGCCGTATGCCCGGTTAGACCTCAGCATCACCTGGAAAAAACAATACAAGGGATGGACAATGTCCCCCTATTTGCAAATTTACAACATCGGCAACCGCAAAAACGTCTGGTTTATCGATTACGATTACACCAACGGCATCCCGGAGATTGATGAAATCAATATGTTTCCCATACTGCCGACGATTGGGGTGAATTTTACGTTTTAAACGGTTTTTGAAACTTGAAACTCATAATTCGTATTGTGTGAAAAAGATGAATAAACTTCAGTACCTGACACTTTTTTAAAAATCATGTTGAACCCCTACAGGGTTCTTGCGAAACGGGTTGGTTTCCGGAGCTACAAAAGTTAAACACCTACGGTGTTTGGCATATTTTCTGACCGGAACCCCGGAGGGGTTCAATTTTTGTAGAAAATATGTAGTCCAAATATGACAAACAACTCCGTAGGAGTTGAACAATGAAAAGTGTCAGGTACTAAATTAATGAACAGCAAAGTGGTGGAGCATAAAATGAACATTAGAACTTTAATAAAATCAACCCTTTATCCCTTGAAATCTTGGATGATTTCATCCCCCAAAATTTTCAGGATGAAAATATTCTGTTTCGGGATATCCTTTATCCTTTTCTTTTCCTGCGGAAAAGGAACTGTAGATATCGATCCCGAGCAATACCAGCCGCAAATCGCCATCGAGGGATTTTTGTTTCCCCATCAGCAAGTATCGCGGATTTACATTTGGCGAAATTTTCGCGTGAATGCCAATTTGCAGCAAACCCCGCTGGCACTTCCCAATGCCGATGTGACGATTACGGATGTCGAAACGGGAAGTGTGTTTCAATTGGAATATAATCCTGATAACGCCTGGTTTCAATATAACGGGAGTGATTTAATCATCGATTACAACAAAAGCTACCGGCTGGATGTCGCCGCCACCATCGACGGCCAGGAGCTTCAGGCCAGCGCTACTACCACCGTTCCTGATCGCGGGCTGCAAATTACCGGCGTCAATTACGATACGCTCAGTTATTATCAACGCGATGCCAACGACGACCTCATCAATTTTAATGTGATGTTCGACCGCTCGCCCGGTACCAATTTTTATCTCACCACCGTTTTGGCGATCGATGCGGATGTATCCAATTTTGTCTACGATAATCCCTTTACCGATGCCAACGAGGATGATGTCCGCAACGACTTTAATGATTACCGCTACGAGTGGGAATGGATCCAGGACACACCGCTAACGCCGGGGCAGAGCAATAAGGAAATCTTCTGGTTCGAACTCTGGTTTTACAGCCGCTACGAAGTTGTCATCTTCGCCGCTGATGAAAACTACCAGGATTTCCTGCGCACTTACAATGACGTTCAGGAAATCGATGGTAACTTCCACGAGCCGGTATTCCATATCGACGGTGATGGCATCGGCGTCTTCGGCTCCGCCGTAACAGACACGGTGATGGTGACGGTGGTGCAGTAAATTTTTTGTAATGATCGGATCAATTTTGGTGAAGAACATGCCACCACTACGTGGTTCTGATGATTCTTTGATATTTTCGCTATTAACATGCCACCGCTATGCGGTTTTTCCCGCCTAACCCCAATAGGGGTGGTATGTTAATAGAATATTGTAGAATTGTCACATTCAGAACCCCGTCAG
>CAXHHS010000764.1:0-3953 GCA_964015645.1 uncultured bacterium | reverse complement strand
GATGTGTATAAGAGACAGGTGTATTATGACAGTTGAATTTGACAGTTGGCGGTGCTTCGACTCCGCTCAGCATGACCTGTCAGCCTGAGCGGAGTCGAAGGCGAGCGATCGTTTTCAAACGAACAAAAACAAATGTCATGCTACATTAGGGTAAATCTTTAAGGAAAATGATATAAAAAAATTGCTTATTATTTACACGCCTAATGCCTACTTAAAAAACAAAGGAACTCTCAATGAAAAATCTCTTAGTGACCGGCGGATGTGGATTTATTGGCGCAAATTTTATACACTTTGTATTGAATGAAACGGATTTTTCCGGGCGAATCATTAATGTTGATGCATTGACGTACGCCGGCAATCCCGACAATTTAAAGGAAATCGAAAAAAGCTTTCCGCAGCGATACATTTTTAAAAAAGCCGATATTTGCAATCGCGAAACGCTGAAAGCGATTTTCGAAGAATACGGGATTGATACCGTTTGCCATTTTGCGGCGGAATCCCATGTGGATCGATCCATCGTCGGGCCGGATGCGTTTGTACAAACGAATGTTATCGGCACGTTTAATCTGTTAGAATTAGTGCGGGAATTTTCTACACAAGTGCAGCTTTTTCATCATGTTAGCACGGATGAAGTTTTTGGCAGCCTGGGCAAAGATGGTTATTTTACGGAAACAACATCATATAAACCGAATAGTCCTTATTCCGCGTCTAAAGCAGCATCAGACCATTTTGTGCGTGCCTATTATAAAACGTATGGCACGCCGGTAACAATATCCAACTGCTCTAATAATTACGGCCCGTACCAGTTTCCCGAAAAATTAATTCCCTTAATGATTTTGAATGCCGTAGAGCGCAAATCGCTGCCGGTCTACGGCGATGGCAGCAATGTTCGCGATTGGCTGTATGTAAAAGATCACTGCGAAGCGATTTGGCTGGTAATGAATAAAGGAAAACATGGCGAAACGTATAATGTCGGCGGTGATAACGAGATTGCCAACCTGGAAGTTGTAAAATCGATTTGCGATAAATTAGATGAAATTCTCCCGGAAAAAGATGCTCCTTTTCGTCGGGAGTTGATCACTTTTGTTAAAGACCGCCCGGGACACGACTGGCGCTACGCCATCGATTTTAGCAAGTTGAAAAATGAGCTTGGCTGGCAACCCTCCGAGTCTTTTGAAACCGGAATCGAAAAGACGATCCGCTGGTACTTAAACAACACAGAATGGATCAACCGAATTCGCAGCGGGGAATATACGCAGTGGATAAAGAAGCATTATGGGTAGGAAGCGGTTCGTGTTCCACGCATCACGCATCACGTCACCACATAATAAAAAAACAACCCCGCCATTACCACAGCAGCGGTAATTTTAAGAATGCTGCCGGCTAAAAATCCGATAAAGGTTCCCCAGCCGGCGCGCAGGGCATCTTTCTGTGATTTTCCGCTTAATAACTCCCCGGCAACCGCCCCGCCGAACGTTCCTAAAATCAATCCGAAAATATTGAAAAAGATAATACCGATAATTGCGCCAACAATCGCACCAACAATACCGGGTTTTGTTGCACCAAATTTTTTCGCACCGATTGCCCCGGCGTAAAAATCCAGGGCAATAAAAATTACCGTAATCAATCCTAAGACCACAACCGTCTCAATGCCATAATCTGACCAGCCGGAGCCGATTCCCCACACCAGAAACCCAATAAAAATTAACCCGATTCCCGGTAAAACCGGTATAAATGTGCCAATAACACCAATCATTACTAACAAAATTGCAATGCTTAACCAAAGCGCTTCCAATATATATATCCTCCATTTTCGAGCCGTAAATTAAACTCAAACAATTCATTTAAGCAACCGTATTGCCGATAATTATGTACGGGCTTGGAGAATAACGGTTTTTTTCATAAATTTTGCCACGACAGAGAATTAGAGAGGAGCGTAAAGGCGTTGAAAGAATTTCAGTTTACACAACAAGATATCGATACGATTAGCAAAGTGCTGGAAGTTGAACCGGTAAAACGCGTGGATCATCATCGCTTTGTTATCGAAAATACCGAGGATAAGCGCAAACTATCCTTGGAAATTTATCCCGCCATCGTCATCGGTTCGGAAACCGGTAACCTGATTTCCGTCTATACCTTAAACTCTCACATTCAATTGCACTTTTGCACCGGGTTTGTGCCCAGCGAATCTTTGGGCGAAGTTATTTTTATCGGTGAAAACCAGGGGCGCGTTTCCGGGCTAATCGTCGAAAAGGGCGCCGGATGCTCTATGTATTCAAACCTGGATAGCAGCGTGCTTTCCGGCGATTTTACGCAAATGGCTCCGGAAGTCATGATGTCGGGGATTGCACTTTCGGTTGCCGAACACCTCATTCCCGATGCGGAGTAAAGAATGGTTGTTCATCCCATGACATTGGGCATGTTTGGTGTGAACAACTACCTGGTGCATTCGCCAGGCTCCTCAAAAGCGATCCTTATCGATGCCTGCGAAGATTATCAATCTATCCTGAGAAAAATTTCCGAATTAAAACTTGAACTGGTTTATCTCATCAATACGCACGGGCATGGCGATCATATTGCCGGCAACGAGGCAATTATCAAAGAAACCGGTGCAAAATTGATGATTGGTGCTCTTGAACAACCGTATTTGACCGATCCCAATTTAAACCTTTCTGCCTGGATGGGAGCAACATTAAATTCGCCGGAGCCGGATCGACTGTTAGAGGAAGGCGATATTGTTGAATTTGGTGATATTAATTTTGAAGTTTTGCTTACGCCAGGACATACATCAGGACACATTACTTTATTAGCCGATGGAATTGCCTTTGTCGGTGATGTCATTTTCCGCGAGGGCATTGGCCGTACCGATTTTCCTGGCGGCTCTTTCGATGTTCTCATAGAAACCATTCGCAACAAAATTTATACCCTGCCGGAAGACACCATCCTTTACAACGGCCATGGGCCGCAAACAACGGTAGCGCACGAGCGGCGGAACAATCCGTTTGTCAGGGGATAATTACTGAATGTCCTGGAAAAATCTCCTCGAAAATTTCCTTACCCATCTTGCTTTGGAAAGAAGTTTATCCGAAAACACCTTACAATCCTATGAACTGGATTTAAAGCGCTACATCAAATTTTTAACGCAGCAAAAACTGAATAATGTTGATAAAATCGATGCCATCGTTATTCAAGATTATACGGAAACGTTAACGAATTTGGGGTTATCGCCAAATAGCATCGCCCGGAATTTTTCATCTATTCGCAGTTTTCATAAGTTCCTGGTTTTGGAAGGGGTTACGGAAAAAAATCCCACGGAATTGTTGGAAACGCCGCGATTGGATCGCAAACTGCCGGAAGTGCTTTCAGTAGAAGAAGTTACTCGCATCGTAGAATGTCCCGATACCGATTTGACAATGGGCATTCGCGACCGAGCAATGCTGGAGTTGCTCTATGGCGCCGGTTTACGGGTTTCCGAATTGATTAATCTGAAAATCGAGCACCTGTTTTTTGATGAAGAATTGTTACGAGTCATCGGAAAAGGCAATAAAGAACGATTTGTCCCGATTGGCAGGCAGGCGCTGCACTGGCTAAAACACTACATCGCCATTTGCCGCCCGATGGTTGCCAAAGGATTGGAGTCGCGCAGCCAGGTATTTCTCAACCGCTTTGGCAAACCGTTTTCCCGAATGGGTATCTGGAATATCGTTCACAAATATGTACACTTAGCAAACGTGACGAGAAAGGTGCATCCGCATATTTTCCGGCATTCTTTTGCCACTCATTTGTTAGAAAATGGCGCCGATCTTCGCGCTGTGCAAGAAATGTTAGGCCATTCCGATATTGCCACAACCCAGGTTTACACCCATGTAACCCGGCAGTATTTGAAAGAGGAGTATAAGAGTTATCATCCGCGTGGTTGACACAAAACACAATATTGTGTAAATTCATCCCCC
>CAXHHS010000763.1:0-3965 GCA_964015645.1 uncultured bacterium | reverse complement strand
TTGCCGGATACTTTCCAAAACCGGGCTGGCAGTATTTATCACCGGCTGCGGAAAGAGACCCAGCCAGAGGATAGTCGCGGTCAGCGCCATTATGACAAACATCTCGCGAAGGGATAAATCCGGCAGCGTTAATTTTTCTTGCGGCTCACCGTGGAACACCCGCTGGATCATGCGCAGCGCGTAAAGGGTGGCGGCAATCAGCCCCAGTGTCGCCAGAATGGTGGTCACTTTGGCTACCTGGTACGATCCGGCTAATACCAGGAATTCAGCGATAAAATTGCCCAGCCCCGGTAAACCGAGGGAAGCCATGGCAAAAATCATCGCTGCAGCGCCGAATCGTGGAACTTGTTCCCAAAGCCCTCCCATTTGCCCTATCTCGCGGGTGTGGATTCTTTCTTGCAGGGCGCCCGCTAAAATAAACAAGGCCGCGGTGCTAATGCCGTGGGTGATCATCTGCATCACCACGCCCTGTAAGGCCAGGGCGTTTAGTGTAAAAGCACCGAGCAAAACGAATCCCATGTGACTGACACTGGTATAGGCGATCATCCGTTTAAGATCGGTCTGGGCAAAGGCCAGCTTTGCGCCGTACAGAATACCGATGACGCCCATTATCATCGCCAGCGGCATAAAATCGCCGGCTGCCCGGGGAAACAGCGGCAATACAAAGCGCAGCAAACCGTAAGCGCCGGTTTTGAGCAATAAACCCGCTAATATTACGCTGCCGGCGGTGGGCGCTTCGGTGTGGGCATCCGGCAGCCAGTTGTGCAGCGGAACCGCCGGTAATTTTACCAGAAAAGCAATCAAAAATCCGCCCATCAGCCATTTGGCGGTGACCGGATCGAGGGCAGTGCCGAGAAGTTCCATATAATCGAAGGTATATATACCGGTACTATTGCCGTGGATAAAGTAGAGGCTAATGATGGAGAGCAGCATCAACAAGCCACTGGCCTGGGTGAAGATAAAAAATTTAACGGCAGCGTAAACCCGGTTTTCGTGACCCCAGATACCGATCAGAAAGTACATCGGTATCAGCATTACTTCCCAGAAAAAATAGAACAGGAACAGGTCAATCGCCAGGAACACGCCAATGATGCCAGCCAGTATCCACATCAGGTTAAAATGGAAAAATCCGACCCGCCGCCGAATCTCCGTCCAGGAACTCAGCACGGAGAGGATTCCTAAAAATATCGTCAACAAAATTAACAACAGGCTCAACCCATCCAGGGCGAGGTGAAAATTGATGCCAAAGCGCGGAATCCAATTCAGGTTTAATTCGATGAACCAACCTGTTCCCGGAATAAAATCGGTCTCCCGGTAGTGATGCGACCAGATCAACAATGCCAGGAAAGCATCAACTCCCAGGGCAGTTAAACATATCCAGCGGGACAAAAACGGGCTCCAACGGCTGGAAAACCAGGCCAGAAGACCGGCAGCTAATAAAATTCCAATCAGCCAAACAAGTATCATATCAATACCACCACTGTAATTGTTAGTATCGCGCCGAATACAATTGCCATTGCATAGCGGCGCATCTGCCCGGTCTGACTGCGGCTTAACAGACGGTGCAGGTTCCGGTTTAAAAGGGCGATACCGGCATAAACCCGATCGGTAAAATCATTCTTGTTAACCCGGGCAGCCCAAACCAGCGGCTGTACAAATACCAGGTTATACAACCCGTCAAAACCCCAGCCGGAAAACCAGAAGCGTTTAAAAAATGCGCCGATAGCAGTTTTGGCTATTCGCCCGGTAAAATCTATATTTTTTAGATACAAGGTGTAAGCCAGAAATATACCGGCGAATCCCACTAACGCGGAACTGGCTTGCAACGCTGTGTCCAGGCTGCCGCTCTCTATGAGCGTTTGAGCAACCGGTAAAACGTTTGTAACAAAATCCGAGAAGAATGGCTGGCCTACCAGGTTATGGGGAATTTCAACAAAACCACTGATAATCGATAAAAACGCCAGAATCATTAAAGGGGTTTGTATTTTCCAGCCCGGGCGGCGGGTAATGCGCTTTTTTGCCTTACCAAAAAAGGTCACAAACACCATGCGAAAGGTATAGATGGCGGTGATGAAAGCGCCAAGTAAACCGGCGGCCCAAAGCAGCGGGTCTCCTTTTTTGGCGGACCAGGCAAACCATAAAATCATATCTTTGCTGTAAAAACCGGCGGTTACCAGGGGCAGGGCTGCCAATGAGGCCGAACCGGTGAGGAAGGTCCAAAATGTTACCGGCAGTTGTTTGCGAAGTCCGCCCATTTTGAACATATTGTGTTCATGATGCAAGGAGATGATGATGGCGCCGGCCCCTAAAAACAGCAGCGCTTTGAAAAAAGCATGGGTCATGAAATGGAAGATCGCCGCAGACCATGCGCCAACCCCCAACGCCAGAAACATATAACCGATTTGACTGATGGTGGAGTAGGCAAGCACACGCTTGACATCCGTTTGGGTGAGCGCGCTGAATCCCGCAACCAACAGTGTTACTGCCCCAATCACTGCAATCGCCGTTTGAACCTGCGGCGCAAGCGTAAAGATGACGTGCAGGCGGGCGATTAAATAAACGCCGGCTGTCACCATGGTTGCCGCGTGGATGAGGGCGCTGACCGGTGTGGGACCGGCCATGGCATCGGCAGTTGGGCCGATTTACCCAGGGCGCCTCCCAGCAGCAGGCCGGCAGTTACTACTGCGAGCGCCGACCCGGTCGTCCAATGTTCCGGCGCCTGTAGCATCAACTCACCGATATTCAATGTATCAAAAGAAGCAAGGAGTATAAATAACCCGACCGCCATCGCGGTATCGCCGACCCGGGTTACTACAAACGCTTTGCGCGCCGCATAACCGTTTTTGGCATCTTTGTACCAGAAACCGATTAACAGGTAGCTGCACAGCCCGACGCCTTCCCAGCCGAGGTAAAGCAGCAGCAGGTTATCGGCCAGCACCAAAATCAGCATCGATCCGACAAACAGATTCATGTAGGCAAAAAAGCGGCTGTAGCCTTCGTCCTCCCACATAAATTCCGAGGAGTAGAGATGAATTAAAAAGCCAACTCCGGTAATCACCAGCGTGAACACTAAAGAAAGGGCATCGAGATGAAAAGCGATGGTTGCCTTGAAACCGGCTACAGTAAACCAGTTCCACAGCAATTGGTGAAACGAATATCCTTCGGGCGGTGAAAGCAGAAAATTCACCGCAATTGCAAGGGCTGCCAGCGCGGATATACCGGTTGAGCCTACCCCGAT
The DNA here is from genome assembly GCA_964015645.1 of uncultured bacterium. Lineage (GTDB taxonomy): Bacteria > Calditrichota > Calditrichia > RBG-13-44-9 > J075 > CAXHHS01. The sequence continues at coordinate 727 of CAXHHS010000763.1, read as the reverse complement.
TACTGTCACGGCTTTCCGGGGGAGCCGCGAGCCGGCAGCCGCCAGGATTAAAAAGCCTGAAAACGGCAATGCCGGGATTATCCATAACAAGTTTAACATCTCAGCCTCTCATTTTGTTTAACACATCGCTGTCAAGACTTTTAAAACGTTGGTAAATCTGCAATACCAGCGCCAGACCAATAGCGACTTCGGCGGCAGCCATTGTCAATATAAAGATGAACATCACCTGGCCGTCGGGCTGCGACCAGCGCGCGCCGGCAACGATAAAGGCCAAACCGGCAGCGTTCAGCATAACCTCAACGGACAAGAGCATGAAAATAATGTTACGCCGCACTAACAAACCGGTCAAACCGAGGAGAAATAAAATGGCCGCCAAAAACAGGGGATATTGTTCCGGAATGCCGCTCATTCGGATACCTCCTTCAGGAAACGGTGCAGGACCTGTTTTTTGCGCTTACTTAGATGAAAGGCGCCGATGATACCGGCCAGCAGCAGCATTGCCGCCATTTCCACCCCCAGGAGATAGGGTCCGAAGAGGCTTATGCCAACTTCTTTGGGGCCAAACACCTCCACACCTAATTGCGAGTGGCGCGAATTCGCAAGAATGTAGATGATTTCCGATAATAAAATCACCACTAAAATGCCCGGGCCAATCCAAATGCCCGGTGTCAGCCAGGCGCTTTCCTGTCGGGAAGCGGCGGCCCCCAGGTTAAGCATCATTATAACG
>CAXHHS010000762.1:0-3967 GCA_964015645.1 uncultured bacterium | reverse complement strand
TAAACACCGGAGCCGATCATTAACAGCAAACTAATGATGGGAAAGGCAAAAATAGCTGCAACCATATATTTGGTTTCGGTTTGCGGATAACTGTAGCTTAAAATATCCTGCCAATTGTTGAAGTAGAGATTTTTTACATCAACACTAACCGTTTCAAGTTGGTGGCGTAGTTGGTCAAATGTGCTTTTTAAATTTTCGATTTTGCGTGTCTTCAGCGCTTCAAATTGTTGTTTATATTTTGCAAAATCGGTTTTTAGTTTTGCGATTTGTGCTTGCGTTTCCGGCGTTTCAGCGGCGGCTTCCATGGTAAGGATTCGTTTTTCAATAACAGTTGACGTCGAATCGAATTGGCCGAGCAGCTCATCGGTATTTAGAGAATCTCCACTTGCCAATAATTTTTTAAGCTGCTCTACCGGGGAATCGAGAATCGGGGTAAATCCCTCGAATGGATTTTCGATGTTTGTAGAATCAGCTTGCGCCAGCGGCTGCGAATTCATTCCTAATTGGTAGACCATTACCAGGCTGCTGATGGTTAGAAGAATGATAACGGTAAAAACGAAAGTCAATATAATTGTTAATTTGGATTTTAGTGAACTCATCTCGCCGCCGGTTTTAAGAGTCTCCTTCTACCCCGTTTAATTATTGCTGCGCCCGGCATGGATACCAGGCGCAGCATTGTGATGTGTGTTGGGGGTTTTATCAGCTAAATTAAGATTTCTTCCCGGGGTCGGGCATTTCTGTTGCCAGGGCCTTACCTACTTTTTGCAGCGTTCGGCTTACTTGTAAGCGAATATCAGTCAACTGCTCGTGGGTAGTATTTTGCAAATTTTTAGCTTCACGAGCCAGGTCGATTTTCAAGGTTTTCAAATTGATAACCTGTGCGTCGATTTCCCTGCGAGCGCTATCCGCAACATTTTCGGCTTCTTTCTCCAATTCTGCAATTCGGTGATCCAAACGCTCCATTTCGGATTCGATCTTTTGTTCGATTTGGTTCAACTCTGTTCTCAACTCAGTTTTTTTATCAAATTCGCAGGCGGCTAATACTAGCGTAAATAGGCACGCCAGGAGCGTTGAAATCAAATTAAAAGTTGTTTTCATTTTACCTCCGTATTCTTCCATTTTTAAATTTATTTATCGGGAATTCCCAATATCGCTTTGCCAAATGCGCCGCAAATTCCAACGATTAGCAGCAACAGCAAAATATCGACAAACATCATCATCCCCTCCTTTCAAACTTCTCCCCTCTCATTAATTGTAATATTCAATTAGACAACCGTCGTGCCAAACCAGGAAGTTTTTTTTCAGAGAGGAGGTAGGAGGCTGTTTTTTAATGAATTAGAGAAATAGATTGCTTCTAAAACAGCAGGTGAAATCGTTTTAGAAGCCTATCAAAATGAGAGAGTTTATCAAAATGAGAGAGGGGGAGTAAGATTGAGCTAAAGTTTAGATTATAGCCTCTGCTTTTCGCGAATCCGGAATTGCATTATTGAAAAAGAGCCGCTTCCAAATCTTCTAAGATATCTACACCACAAGCTTTTAGCCGCTGCTGATCCTGGTGGCCGCTGTAGATAAGCCGGCAATCGATACCGGCTTCCCGGGCGACTTCAAAATCATGCACAGTGTCGCCGATCAGCAAAACTTCCCGCGGATCGCAGTCGATGCTGGCAACCATACGCCGGGCGTTTTCGGTTTTGCCGAAAGCGTGATGGTCATCCAGGCCGCTGATATCGTTGAAATAGTTTTCGAGGGAGAAATGCTTGACTATATCATTAAGAGTGTTGTGCTTTGCCGCAGAGAGAATGGATTGCGGAACCCCTTTTTCCAAAAAGGCTGCAAGAATTTTTTCGGCCTTATCGCGCAAGTTGCATTCGAATTTTCGTTCGTCGTATTCGGTGATGAATTCGGTGCTGACATCCTCGAAAGGCTCTTTCTCAAAATCAAATCCTAATTTGAGATAATAATCGATTACCGGAAAATCAAAAAGCTGTTCGTAAATTTCGCCATTAATTGGCGACATTTTTCGCTTGGCGCGCATATTGTTCATTACATCGACGCATAACCAGGCGTCATTCAAAAGTGTGCCGTTCCAATCCCAAATAATGTGTTTGTAGAGTGTGTTTGTTTTGCTCATCGTGGTAGTGCCTAAATTTTGTTTCGGTTTTGTGATGGCCGTTTAGCCTCGTCTATCGAAACAGGGTTTCCAATATTAGCTTGCTCCCAAACAGGAATTTGGGAGCAAGCTAATATTGCGGGCCGTTCAACCGTAAAACCATCCAGCCATTCCCACGAATTCTACTCTATTTTTTCTTCGACCGGGTAATTCATATTTTCGGCCATTCCGGCACCAATCATTTCCGCAACCAACCCAAAACCAATAAATTGAACGCCAACGATAATGAGCAAAATTCCCAGGAAAAACAAGGGCCGCTGCCCGATACTGTATCCCAGTAATTTTTGGATGGTAAAATACAGCTCGATTGCAAAACCGGCGAAAAACGATATAACGCCAACAGCACCGAACACATGTAGCGGCGAGGTTCGAAAACGGGTTAAAAACAACACTGTCATCAAATCAAAAAAACCGGTAAAGAGGCGCGATATGCCAAATTTACTTTTGCCGTATTTGCGGGGGTGATGCTTGACCACAATTTCTCCCACACGAAATCCCTGCCAATGTGCCAGCACCGGTAAATAACGGTGCATCTCTCCATAAACGTGCAGTGTTTCAATTACTTCGCGGCGGTACGCTTTTAAGCCACAATTAAAATCGTGTAAGCGAATGCCGGTTAATAAAGAGGTTGTCAGGTTATAAATTTTTGAGGGCAGGGTTTTGGAAATAGGATCTTTGCGCTCTTTTTTCCAACCGGAAACCATATCATAGCCATTTTCCAATGCCGCTAACAAATTGGGAATTTCGTCGGGATCATCCTGCAAATCGGCGTCCATTGTGATGACTCGCTCGCCTTCGGCCATTTTAAAGCCTTCGGAAAGCGCCGGGCTTTTCCCGTAATTTCGGCGGAAACGGATCGCTTTTAAACCGGCATATTTTTTTTTGAGGGATTTTATTTCTTCAAACGTGCCGTCTAAACTGCCGTCATCGACGATAATAACTTCGAAAGTCAATTCCGGCTTTTTTTCCATTGCGAGCGTTATTCGTTCCAGAAGTTCCGCAAGCGATTCCTTTTCATTAAACGCGGGTACAACAATCGATACATCCATATAATGAGCTATCAGTAGGCATTAAGTTGTTCAACTTTCGGGCTAATTTCAATTGCTAATTCCCGGGGATCAATGGACCGGTTCAGGGTAATATTTTTATAAAACACCGATATCCGTTCTTTTTGATCGATCATCGTTACTTGAATTAGCATCGGCACATAAATATTATTGATTACATGATAGTTTTTGAATTCCTGCTTCATAAAAACGCGGCCATCGCGGCGTGATTCGCAGCTTTCTAACAGGCCGGTGGCAGGGTTTACCAGGAGATGATATTCGATGTCATCTTTTTTTGTCGCAAAAATGCCGTGCACTTCATCGATTAAGCGCAATGACTCTTCTGCGATACCGATGTAGCCTAACACAGAATATCTTAAATCCTGAAAGGTGATGTTGGTGTGCATAAAGCGGTTTAAATACGGATCCGCCACGCTACCCGAGGTAAAATGGTTTTCGTACTGATTATACCAGATAAACCGGGAGGGGCCAACATAAATTTTGCCGACATCCATCCCCAACGGGCCTTCGATTAACAAGTAGAGTTTTTCAGGGCTTATCCAGCGGGTTTTCAGCGAGGCGCTACCGTTAAACTGCTCGGATTCTACCGTAATTCGAGCATCGCCGGTAAAACTTTGGATTTGCGAAAAGTTTTGGCGGTAGGCATCGGGCCAATTTTCCAGGGATGATAAAAAAGGGGTCGTAGTAGAAAAAGATTGCGAACTACTGCTATACAGGTTGGAATTAGATT
>CAXHHS010000761.1:0-3977 GCA_964015645.1 uncultured bacterium | reverse complement strand
CGGCTATAAACGGATTAACCACCCGGCTGCAAGATCTATCCAACCGCGATTGGCAGTTGGCGCTAAACCATTTACGGGAACTGCGCCTGGTTGCCGAAAAAGATAAAAACGACCCCGAAACCCTCGACTGCCACCCTTTAATCCGCGAGCACTTTGGCGACAAACTGCAACAGCAAAACCCCGCTGCCTGGAAAGAAGCCCATGCCCGGCTGTACGACTATTACAAAACCCTCCCGGAAAAAGGATTACCGGATACGTTAGAAGAAATGGAACCGCTCTTTGCTGCCGTGATGCACGGCTGCCTAGCAGGGAAACAAAATGACACATTGCATGATGTTTATTATTCAAGAATACAACGCGATGGCCAAACTAACTATTGTTTTAATAAACTTGGAGCAATCGGAGCAGACCTTTCTTGTGTATCCCATTTTTTTGAAACACCTTGGAATAAACCGGTTGCCAATCTCACAGAAGATGTTAAGCCCTTTGTTTTAAGCTGGGCAGGATTTCGTCTTCGATCAGTGGGAAGACTTTCCGAAGCGACGCAGCCAATGAAAGCTAGCCTGGAGCTTGCTATCTTGGATGAACATTGGGGACCAGCAGCAAAGAGAGCCTCCAACCTCAGTGAACTGTATCTCACGCTGGGCGACGTAGTATCAGCCCAAAAATACGGAGCGCAGAGTGTGACTTTTGCCGATCGCAGCGGGGATGATTTCTGGAAAGGAGCTTTCCGCACTACTCATGCAGATGCTTTACACCAGGCCGGAAAGAACAAAGTGGCGGAAAAACTATTTATGGAAGCTGAGAGTAAGCATAAAAAGAGCCAGCCTGAACATCCCTATCTCTATTCTCAGCAGAGTTTTCTATTTTGTGATTTGTTGCTTACTATGGGAAGATATCAAGAGGTGTTGGAGAGGGCAAATTATGCTATTAAAATAAAAACAAATATTCCACTTGTAGATTTTGGATTAAGTAGTCTCTCAATTGGCAAAGCCTTAATTTTTCTAGAAGTTGAAAGTAGCTCATTTGATTTACAAAAAGCGGAGGCTTATTTAAGCCAGGCAGTTGATGGTTTAAGGGAAGCCGGAACACAACATTATTTGCCTATGGGGTTACTTGCCCGCGCAACCCTTTCGAGACATCAAAAGGATTTCCCAAAATCCTGGGCGGACCTGGATGAAGCCCACGAAATTGCCGAATACGGGCAGATGAGATTGTTTCTTACCGATTACCACCTGGAGGCCTGCCGCACGATAAAAGCACAGTTAGCGTTTGCCGCCGGTTCAGCATCAAAATTTGAGATCATCGAAAATGGCGAGACCTTTCACCTGACCAAAGAAGAGATGCAAGCGAAGTTCCATACGCATTTCCAGGCAGCGGAGCAACTCATTAAGGAAACCGGCTACCACCGCAGGGATGGGGAGTTGGAGGAGTTAAAAGATGGCTGAATGGTTAGACGGTTGGATGGTTTGTGAATCCTCTACGAGGATTTGTTTTTAGGGAGAAGCGTTTTTTACAATAGTGCAACCTCTACGAGGTTGTATATGACCGATCAAGAGCAGCAATAGAAATGATCCATCTCCGGATTCGAGTCACCTGTGTCTTGGATGTGTTTATAAAATTAACGCACCAAAGAAAAACATCGTAGACGAAATTAGCGCATAAAGGAAAAACATCGTAGATGTTTAATTATTGTAACAACAGTGAATTGCCTCAATCAAACGCTCCTCGTAGAGGAGCAACAAAAGATCATAAGCTAAAGAACTTGAGAGTAAAAATTATAAATCCTCTACGAGGATTGTAACCCCTGGGAATAATACGACTACAATAATGGAACCTCTACGAGGTTCTTTGTGAGCAAAGAGAAAAACATCGTAGATGTTTAATTATTGTAACAAGGGCTATCATATATAAAACCCTATCCTCGTAGAGGATACATAAAGGAAAAACAATATGAAACCAGGTGTCTTTACGCAATTATACATACAATTGATATTCGCTCCTAAATATCGAGAACGCCTATTAAAAAAGGAAATTCGACCGGAAGTCTTCAGCTATATTAGTAGTATTATTACAAATAGAAAGCATAAATCGATCATCATAAATGGCATGCCGGATCATATGCATATCTTACTCGGGTTAAATCCGAATGACAAGATATCCGATCTCATTGGAACCATCAAAAAGAGTTCTTCTACATTTATCAACAAGCAGGGTTGGTTTCGAAGGAAATTCCACTGGCAAGATGGTTATGGGGCGTTTTCTTATGGAAAATCTCAATTGGATAATGTCTATAACTATATAAAGAATCAAGAAATACATTATAAAAAACGTACCTTTCGAGAAGAATACATCGAGTTGTTAAAACGATTTGAGATTGGGTATGATGAGCGATATTTGTTTGAGTTTTTTGAGTAGAAAATTATGAATCCTCTACGAGGATTTGATTTTTAGTGAGGGTGGGTTTTTACAATAATGCAACCTCTACGAGGTTGGGAAGTTGGGGAACTTGATACAATTTCGTTTACCCGAAGCTTACAGTTAGACTTGTTGGCTTTGCTAAAAACATTGTAGATGTTTAATTATTGTAAAAGAGGCAATCTAGATAAAACTTTATCCTCGTAGAGGATACCTAAATGGAAGCGCTAAATTAAAGTTTTATTGTCAATAAAAACGGGTAGAATTTTATGGCAACCGATATGCAAAAAATCCGCGAAGTGAAACAGCAGCAAGAGCGAGGCTGGATGACAATCGACGGCGTTGTTGCCGTTGGCATCGGCCTGACCTCCGGGGGAGAGGCTGGCATCATTATTTCCGTTGCGAAAAATTTGAATAGCATCCGCAGCCAGATACCGGAGAATATCCGGGGCGTTGCAATCGAAATCAACGAAACCGGGGAAATTGTTGCACAGTAACCTTCGGGAAAAATCTTCGTCTATTGTTCTGTTGTTTATTGAATATCTATTTAGCTTAGTAGGTCATTTCAGAAGTCGTTGTAGGGTTCATTTGAAAGTTGACCATACTTCGACTCCGCTCAGCATGACTCAACCGTCACCCTGAGCGGAGTCGAAGGGGGACAAGCCCTGCACATAATAATGTGTTCTATTCTGAACTTGAATTTAAAATGAAGGAGTGAGACGCATGAAAACAAAGATAATGCTGAGTTTTACCATTCTGCTATTAGCGGGAACGCTGGTTGCTTGCGATGGCGATATGTCGGTAAACCAGACCATCCGGGTAGAAGACGGCGAAACCCGCGCCAGCGATTTGGCCACTGTTAACGGCAATATTATCGTGGGAGACAACTGCGAAGTTCGCGGCGATTGTAACACGGTAAATGGCCGCATCAAAATTGGCGATGACTCTGTGGTCGAAGAGCTTGCCACCGTAAACGGGAAAATCTCCATCGGTAAAAATTCCCGGGTTCGTTACGAGGCAAGCTCCGTTAACGGCCCGATTTACCTGGAATCCGGCAGCGAAGTCGCCCGGGATGTTACCACCATCAACGGCAAAATCGAATTGGAAAACGCCCGCATTAAGCGAAATATCGAAACGATTAATGGCCATATCGAGCTTCTCAAACAATCAGTGGTAGAAGGCGATATTATCATTCAGGATACCAAAGGCTTTTCCAGCAAACGCCGCCGGGTTAAAATTCGCCTGGAAGATGAATCGATTGTAGAAGGCAGCATCATCGTCGAAGATCGCGATGTGGATGTGACCGTTTACCTCTCCGGCGGCAGCAAAGTAATGGGTGATATTGAGGGTGCGGAAGTGATTGAAAAATAAGTAATTAAGTGTTCAAGTGTTCTCCGTGTTGAGCACAGCACAAATTAGACATCTTCAGTCACAAAGTGACTGTACGAAAATAGCCCAGCGATTCATCGCTGGGAATAATGGATAGCTTCTCTTCTTATCTAAAAGTCCCGTAGGGCTATGGTTTATACACATCTTTACATGCACCGGGAGGAGAACGA
>CAXHHS010000760.1:0-3982 GCA_964015645.1 uncultured bacterium | reverse complement strand
TTTTCGGTGCAGAACAGTTCTCTATGATGAAAAAAAACGCCGTCTTCATCAATACTGCCCGGGGAGAATTGGTAGAAGAAACCGCCCTGTTAAATGCCCTGGAAACCGGGCAAATTTCCGCAGCGGCAATTGATGTGCTGAATGGCGAAAACACTTTACAAAATCTTAGCGGCCACGCTTTGCTCAAATACGCCCGCAGCCACAATAATTTGTTGATTACCTCTCACACCGGTGGATGCACAGTTGAATCAATGGAAAAAACCGAAGTATTTTTGGCAGAGAAATTATCCCGGGTACTGGCATTACAAAATAATGGCTAAAAATATCCAATGTTCCATTCTCAATTTTCAATGGCTATAAATGTCCGCTTCCCGCAAGCTGCTGCAAAACACCTTTTCCAATATGTCGATCACGCTATGGACCTATTTGATAAATTTTTTTATGGTTCCGTTTATGATCAACAAATTGGGCGCAGGAGATTACGGAACCTATATTTTAGCAACCTCCTTCGCGGGGTATTTTAGTTTTATGACCTTTGGCGTGGGCGAAACGTTACAAAAGTATGTCGCCGAATACCACGCCAAAGCCGCTTACAATTATCTGAATAAAATCATCATTGCCTCGCTTGTTTTTTATAGTTTTATGGGATTGCTAACAGGGGGATTGTTAGCAGGTTTGGCAGCCTTTTTTGTAGATGTTTTTCAATTTTCAGAAGCAGAGTTATCTAAAGCAAAAACAATTGTTTATGTCGTCGCAGTCGTGTCGCTTATAAGCTGGCCTGCCAGCATTTTTGCTTCCATTTTAAAAGGCATTCAGAAATATACCATTGTCAACAAAATTTCCTTTATCGTCTCTTTGTTCAGCACAGCAGCTATCGTGGTATTAATTACCCGGGGATATAGTATTATTTCCCTGGTGATTGCCACAAATCTATTCGGCCTTTTAGGATGGTTGATCCAATGGATTATGGCTCGCCGCCATTTCCCTAACCTACAATTGAAATGGCAACAGTTTGAGTTTGCGGTATTGAAATCTATTTTCGGTTTTAGCATTCACTTGTTTTTGATGCGGATTGCCCGGCTCTTAACCTATCATGCCGATCGCTTAATTTTAGCCTTTTTTATGCCCGTTCAAACCATCACATTTTACGAAGTGGTAACCAAGCCACAATACTGGATTCGCACTGTCACCAAAATAACGAACGGCGCGGTAATGCCGGCTATTTCCGAAGCGCAAGCAGTAAAAAACCGGCAATTTATGCGCCGTGTAATCTTTTGGGGAAGTCGTTACACGCTCGCTGCTGTTTTGGCCATGGTAATTCCCTTTATGCTGGTTTCTAAAGAATTTTTGGGTAATTGGATCGGCGTAGAGTACGAAGTCTATGCTTTCGAAATGCAGCTTTTTATCAGTTATTTAATATTTTCCGCTGCAAATGGTCTTATTCAAGCAGTTATGATTGGGATGGGACAGGTAAAAGAATTGTCCGTTATTGCCCTGGTAAGCGGTATCGCAAATGTTATTCTCAGCATTATCCTGGTACAACTTTGGGGCCTGTTAGGAATACTGCTTGCTACCGTTTTTATCGCCCTGGCAGTAACGCCTGTTTATATCGCTATTTTTTCCAAACGGATCAAAGTGCCGTTTTTCCAATTCCTGAGAGAAATCTACCTTGCCCCTTACCTGATCGGTGCCGGAGTGGCGATATTGTTATTTTTTCTGAAATCATGGTGGCAGTTTACCAACCTTACCTGGGTGATTGGGTTTATTGTAGTAGGTATCAGTATTTATCTTTTTGCCTTTTTTACTACCGGCACATCCCGTGAGGAAAAAGCATTTATAAGATCATATTTCCATATCCCGATATGGCCTGTTACACCAAACAGGAAACCAAATAGATTTAGTAAATAGTTGCCCGCTGAACAACTATGCAAATCTTAAATATCCACATCTGGCTGAGAAATTCCCGTTGCCGGGACCAGGTTTTACCGGTAATAGAATTTTTACAGCAACACGCACAAAAAAACGGTTTGCAACTCCACCTGTGGGGATCCGCAAAAAAATCGACAGATTTTACCCGGGATTTTGAAGCGTTAGGAACCCGGATGGAATATCAAAAAAACGGCTATGCTTCATTCTATCGCTTTATACTGAGCAATGGCCGTAAAATATTTATATCCACTGCCGATAGCTCGCCCACAGCGAATAATGTTCCCATCGGTATGATTAAAACTTGCCGCAAAGCTGGCATACCTTCGTTGTCCATTGACCACGGTTTTCCGGCGATCAACTTTGCCTGCAAACGCCATATTTACAATTTTTACTCCGATTGTAGAGCGACCTGGGGCGAGTATATGCGTCAAAAATATATAAATGAGTTGGGAAAACAACCTGGCGAGGTAACCGTTACCGGTAATTCTGCCTACGACGAATTGCTTAAGCTGCCCCGGCAGGAAATTCGCCAAAAGACTCGTGCCGCATTGGGGTTGGAGGATGGACAAAAAGTTTGTTTGTTTGCCGGCTCTCGCATTTGGGGAATCGAAGAAATTTGGGGTGTTTCCCCGGGGCAAATGCAGGCAACCTGGACGGAAACGTTTCGCGGGATTCGAACTGCTGCCAAAGATATAGTTGTATTAACAAAGCCGCACCCTTCGGATTTTATATATGAATCGCGATTACATCCGTTTTACGAGCGGTTGGTAAAAGAGACCGGCATCAAAAGCCGCTTATTACACCGTGAATTTTCCATTCAAGCGTTATATTGCGCTGCGGATATTGTTATCTTTCAATTTTCCTCCGCTGGTATAGAAGCGGCGTTTGCCGGCCAGCCTTCCATTATGGCACGCCCGGTTGAAATGATTCCCGAATTCGAATTGAAACCGGATGGAAAAGTCATATATGATGCTGTAACGCCGCTTAATAAACTAGCTGATCGAGTTTCCAAATGTAGCGGTGAATTACTATCTGCCCCGTCGCTAACAAAACCTGACGTCGCTCAATTTGCCGGTAGCTATGGCATTCCGGTAGATGGTAATTCCACCGAAAAAATCGGCCAAATGGTTTTACAAATGGCGACTCAATCGACCCAGGATAACTCTACAGTAAATTACCTGAAACGATATTTCGTGTTGGCAGAACATTTTATCGACATTTCAAAAAAACGTTTCGCTTATTCTTAAAAGATGCTTTCAGCACAAACTTTCTTAAACCTGGAAAAGATCAAGCAGGGTTTTGATAAACAATTCAAGGTGCTTGTCAAAAATAGCTCCTGGGTGTTTATTGCCAATGTGGTGGCGATTGGGGCGCTGTTCTTGCAATCGATTTTGCTGGCACGATTTCTGGGCACGGAAAAGTTTGGAATTTATGTATTGATCCAGGCAACTGTCCTTACAATTCAGCAAATCTTAAACCTGAATATTGGAGTGGCAATGGTGCGCTATGGTTCGGAATTTAGATATCAGGAAGATTATGCCCGGATCGTCGCATTTTTGAAACTGTCCTTATTGATTGTTGCACTTTGCGGCTTATTGTCCCTATGCGTAATTGCCGGGATGGGATTATTCACAACGGTTTTCCAATACCAGACCGGCAACCTGGGATTTTATGTTTTTTTATTTGCCCTGGGCAAGACAATTTTCCTGTTCGATTCCCTTGGCATCAGTTTGCTACAAGTGTTCGACCGCTTTAAATTAAATGCGCTCATCCGGATTTGCTTAACAATTGTTGAACTTACGTTCATTTTTTTAGCGATTTACCTTTTTGAAGGATCATTGAAGGTTTTATTGCTGGCTATTTTGGTTAGTGATCTAATTTCCGGCCTGGTGCGGAATGGCGCGGCTATTTGGGAAGTCCGAAAATTTTTGAGCTATCACTCGCGAGCAAAAATTAATTTGCTAAAAGAGCGGAAAAAGGAAATTCGGGATTTTGTTATCCAAAACAGCCTCAGCCAAACCATTAAAACCATTCACACCAAAGTCGATGTATT
>CAXHHS010000759.1:0-3998 GCA_964015645.1 uncultured bacterium | reverse complement strand
GTTTTAAATACTCGACAATTTGAGCGGCGAATTTCTTTTCCAGCGGGCTTTCGAAGGGGAGAAACTCATGATTTTCAATAGTATTCATTATCCTGAAGCAGTAGAAATTTATACTAAATTTAAATCTACATCGCTGCTATTTTTCATACACTAATATTTTATCTTTATCGATATAAGGTTTGATGTACTTGGAGACGGCTTTTTCTGTCAATAGATCGACTTTTTGATCTAATATATCCTGTAAATCCAATTGCATTTTTATAAACTCCAGGTCAATTGGTTTAGAATAATCTAATTCAACCAATATATCAATATCACTCCCGTTATTGTCCTCAGCTCTTGAATACGAACCGAAAATATATGCCTTTAATACCGGCTTATCGTTAAAGTAACCCCTGATTTTAGTTAGGAGTGTTTTGCTGATTTCCATTGAGTCACTCGCTTTTTTACATGCATTTTAAAGATACGAACAAATGGTTTGAAAACCACTTGAAAATGTAACTCAATGGAGCACTTAGTTTTCTATGTAAATCGTTTATTGTTTTGCTATTCATCTGATGGGTTTTAAAAATCGTGCTTTCGATTTTTAAAATCATGTCGATGATTTTTGTTTTTATAACAAAATCTCAAATAGAAAGTTTATTTCAAAAAGTATCATTGAGCGTCATTATAGTATATGTTTAATGTACCCAGTATTAAAGGATTTTGATGTCTCTTATTGAGCAACATTTTAGAAACACTGAGAAGTTAATTAAGAGCATAGACGCAAATAAAATTGCCTCATGGCTCCTTGAAGAAGGCTATTTCCCCGAACAGTATATTTTACCACCTTCATTTAAAGTCACGAACTTTTCATTACAAAAAGATCCTTATATTAAGGATTTGGCTAACCCGCCCAGAAGGAAACTTACAAATATTTCATATCCGAAAACACTTTTGACATATCGTGTGTTTGGCATTCAGCATCCTTGGAACTATCATGATCTAGTCTTTTGGCTGATTAATGATTGGGAACAGGTAATTAAGCATTTATTTCATAGAGAATTAAAAATCTTTTCTTACAGCTTTCCAATTCCGGTGAATGCTAAAAAGAAAGGAGAGCTTAGTCTATTAAGAGCAGGAAGAATGATTTATGAATGGATTGAAATGGCAGAAAATGATTTGGTAGCAGAGGCCAACCAATATACATATATAATCCGGTCCGATATAAGCAAATTCTATAATTCCATCTACACCCATAGTATCGCTTGGGCATTACACGGTAGAGACACAGCATTTAATGATAAAGAGAATAAATTACTAGGGAATAAAATTGATCGAGTTGTTCAATACGCAAATGATGCCAGAACGAATGGTATTCCGGTGGGCTCTGCAATTAGTGATTTGATAGCTGAAATTGTCCTTGCATCAATAGATAGGCAGGTCTCAAAATGTTTAATAGATATTGATTTTATTGCAACTAGGTTCAAAGATGATTACAGAATTTTATGCAATAGTCAAGAGGATGCCAAGAAGATACTAAAAGTTTTGGCTAGAGAACTAGACAATTTCAATTTGGTAATAAATGAAAATAAGACAAAAATATTAGAGCTTCCTGAAGGTTTATATAGACAACATGATCGCGAATATTTTGATTCTTCTTTGAGAAACAAAAATGAGATTGATTTTAAAACCTTTGAGTTAACTTTTCTCAAAGTCCTGGATATTCATAGAAAACATCCCGGAACGAGCATCCTAGAAAAATTTTTGAGTGAGCTTTTTGACTACGACCACAATTTTAAAGTCTTGTTTTCAGGCACTAAGTCAACGCGGGAAAAGCAAATTCTAAAAACCTTTAGTTTGTTAATGCTTCTAAAAAGAGAGTCAGAAAAAGTTCTATGTTATGTTTTATCTATTATTGAGGCAATATATGAAATATATAAAGGAGAATTTAAGCTTAAAGATCATATAAAATCCTTGATAGAGTCAGAGACAAGAAAAGCATCAAAAAAAGGATCAGTTTTTGAGTTGGTGTGGCTGGTATTTTTTGCACGATATTTAAAGGTGGGCATCGAAAGCTTTAAGGAGCTTATAGATGAATCACTATTGGATAATTTGTTCTTAAAGTCAATTATATCAAGTCAGCAGAAAATCTATAATGACTCAAAAATAGATTTATTTGTTAAACCAAAAGATTGTATTGGAGTATCACTTGCTATGAGGCTGGCAGTCTTTAAGCGCGATAAAAACTAGATGTTTTGCAGATAGTGTTGCAAAACAAGTGCTATAAAGTGGAGTATTTTGCCACGATCGCTACAAAGGTTAGCACTAGCGGTCTCCATAACGATCACATTCGGACGACTGATCGGCATATTGTCCTGGATGCTGGTTAAAATGATATAGAGAATCACATTATACCGATAAGTCCAGCGACGTCTGTAGTAACCTCCAAATGCTGATCAATCTTCAATCAACAATATTCAATCAATTCAGCCCCCGCCGTTCCAGCAGCGGCTCAATCTTCGGTTCTGCGCCGCGAAATTTTTTGTAGAGCACCATGGGATCATCGGTGCCGCCGGCGGAGAGAATGTATTTTCGGAAAGCCTGCGCTTTTTCCGGGTTAAAAATGTCACCGGTTTCTTTGAATGCCTGGTAGCAATCGGAATCTAACACTTCCGACCAAATATAGCTGTAATACCCGGAAGAATATCCCCCGGAAAAAATATGTCGAAAATAGCTGCTTCGATAGCGGGAGATTATCTCCGGCATCAAATCGATTTTATTGAGAGAGGCATTTTCGAATGCCAGTACATCGAATTCCTGAGTTTTGGTGATAGTGTGCCAATCTAAATCGAGGAAGGATGCTGCCAGGTATTCCACGGTTTCGAATCCCTGGTTAAACTTCCCGGCGCTGATGATTTTATCTAACAACTCCTGCGGAATCGGTTCGCCGGTTTGGTAGTGTTTGGCATACACTTTAATTACCTGGGGATCGACAGCCCAGTTTTCCATCACCTGGGAGGGAAACTCAACATAATCGCGCGGCACGCTGGTACCGGAAAGGCTGGGATAAGTGCAGTCTGACAGCAAGCCGTGCAGCGCATGGCCCAATTCGTGAAATAGCGTTCTCACTTCACTCAGGCTAATCAAGGCCGGTTTATCCGCCGTGGGTTTGGTAAAGTTGCTGACATTGGTAATCACCGGCGTTACATTTTTTCCACCGAGGCGGCTCTGCTTGCGATAGGAATTCATCCAGGCACCGCCGCGTTTGCTGGCACGCGGATGGTAATCGGCATAATAAATCCCGATATGGGTTCCATCGGCTTCTTTTACTTCGTAGGTTTTTACATCGGGATGGTATTTGGGAATATCATTTCGTTCGGTAAAGGTAATTCCGAATAGTTTATTGGCGACGTAGACGGCGCCATCCCGCACAGTATCGATTTGGAAATAGGGGCGCAATTGTTCTTCATCCAAATCGTAGTGGGCTTTTTTGACTTTCTCGGCATAATACCACCAATCCCAGGAGGCTAGCTTAAAATCGTGGCCTTCGGCATCGATCATCTTTTGCATGTCGGCGGCTTCCTGTTTGGCCCTTGCCAGTGCCGGCGTCCACAATTTGTTGAGCAGTTCGTAAACCTTTTCCGGGGTTTTGGCCATGTTGTTATCGAGAATGTAGTGGGCGTGGGTTTTAAATCCCAAAAGGTTGGCACGCTGCACGCGCAGGTTGGCCATTTTGGCGAGCGTTTCTTTGGTATCCAATTCGTTATCGTTATTGCCGCGATTGATGTAGGCTTTATAAATCTTTTCGCGCAGTTTACGATTTTCTGCGTATTGGAGAAACGGGATCATGCTCGGTTTGTGGAGCGTGAAAACCCATTTGCCGTCGTGGCCGCGTTCCTTCGCGGCTTCGGCAGCGGCGTTAATGACGCCTTCCGAAAGGCCGGCTAAATCCGCCGTATTATCGATCACTAACTCGAAGGCGTTATCTTCGCCTTCGAGTTAGTGATCGATAATAC
>CAXHHS010000758.1:0-4000 GCA_964015645.1 uncultured bacterium | reverse complement strand
GATTTCAAGAATCATTCCTTCATCAAAGATAGCGAACGATACGATGCAATGGAAAAAGGGTTTTCATCCGTAATGATGCACGCGATGCTGGGGGCAACCCAATTAAAGGTAATCGAGCGGGATCAAATACAATGGTTAATCCGGGAACAGAACATTCAAAACCAATTTGAAATGGAAGGCGCGGTGCGGGCCGGTAAACTTTTGGGGGCGCATGTGGTGCTGATGGGCAGCTTCATCTTGCAAGATAACAATAAAGTATTTCTCAATGCCCGCCTGGTAAAAATTGAGACCAGTGAAATATTGCTCCATGAAGCCGAGGAAGGAAAGTTTAAGGATTTTTTAAAAATCACTCGCAAATTAGCCAAAAAGATCGCCGGCAGTATCGATGCCAAAGAAGTATATGTACCGCGGGCAGAAGTGCCGAACTCCCTGGATGCCTTTATGGCCTATTCGGAAGGGCTTTCTTACCAGGATAAAGAGATGTATGATGAGGCTTCTGAAAAATTTCGGCAAGCGCTAGAATTTGATCCAGATTTTATAAGAGCGCAGGCCGCCCTCGACCGCATTAAATTTACCGCTTACGCCGAAAATAAATTAGAAAAATACGACAAAAGGGAATAAGCTGAATTTTCTCATAAGCGAAGAGCGTGGAGCGTAAAGTGAGAAAAATGAGCGCTCTACGCTTTTCGCCCTACGCTTTACCAAAGTTTACCAGTGTGAGCTAAACTGTTTCGCTAAAAATAAGAAGGGGATTACGATGAAGGGGATTGGATATAGTTTCATATTGTTATTTTCATTCCTGTTATTTACCAATTGCGCGATATCGCTTTACGACCACGGAAAATCGTTTTTGAACGATGAACAGTATGATGAAGCCATCAAGATTTTCCTTGTCGAACTTAAAGCCAACCCGGAAAACGCCAATATTTGGCGGGATTTGGGAATCGCTTACTACAAAAACGGTATGCCGGATAAAGCATTGGCTGCCCTGGAAAAATCGCATCAACTGGATTCCGGGGATGGCTCTACTATTTTTTATCTCGGTGCAATTTACGAAGATCGCAGCGATTACCAGCGAGCAATCGATTATTTCAGCCAATACATTCGCGTTGGGCGCCTCAAAAAAATCCGCGGAAAATTGGAAAGACGGCTGGAATCGCTTACTCGCAAAAAAATGACTGCGGAAATTGAACATGCCGTTAAAAACGAGGCGCAAATCAACCCGGATTCCATTCCTGAAAATACTATTGCTGTTTTGCACTTTCAAAATTTAAGCGGAAAGGAACAGTGGAACCCGCTGCAAAAGGGGCTGGCGGAAGTGTTGAGTTACGATCTATCAAAAGTAAAATCCTTGCTGGTTTTGGAGCGGCTGCGGTTTCAAGTATTGTTAAACGAATTGGCGCTGGCAGATTCCGGAATTGTCGACCCCGAAACCGCCCCGCGGGTGGGCCGTCTGTTGAGCGCCCATACGCTAATCAACGGCAGCTTTATTGAATTAGACAGCGCCGGCAATGCCATCCGAATTGATGCCGGTTTCATCAAAACCAAAACCGGAGCGCGAGAAAGCTCGCAGGAAGTGACCGGGCAACCGGCGGATTTTTTCCGCTTAGAGAAAATGTTAGTGTTTAATATTCTCGATCAAATGGGCATTATCCTCACCGATGAAGAACGCAAAGACATTGAGGTCATTCCCACAAAAGATTTTAGCGCTTTTTTAGCATTCTCGCTCGGCCTGGAACTGGAAGATCAAAACCGTTTTGATGCGGCGCGCGCCCAATTTGAAACTGCGTTTTCCCTTGATCCTGGCTTCGAAATGGCCCGGAATAAAGCGGAAGCCGTTTCCCGGATGCAAGAAATTCCCGATGAACTCGGCAGCCTGCAATCCGTTATTGACGAAGACCTCAAAACCGTAGTAAAACCCACGAAAGCTCGTTTAGGCGCCAGCGGCTCCCAAATTAACGCCGGTATCGTTCCCGGGCAGGACGAGCGGGATGCCTTCCAGGAAGCAACCGGTACGGAGGGATTTGGCGGCGTGCCGGTGGAGGTGGAGGTCGTTATACCGGATTAAAAGGGGGGAACACGGATGATACGGATGACACAGATTTACACAGATTAAACTAACTTTAGTGAGGAAACTGAATTGTTACATGAAAAAATTACAAAAAGAATTATTGAGGCTTTTTATAAAGTAAAAAAGGCAGAGTTCAAAAGAAAAATATTCACTAATGACCGAAAACAAGATTTCAATTAAATCCGCGTGAATCTGTGTCACCTGTGTCATCGGTGTTCGGGATTATCCGTCTCGCAGATTCATCAATCAACCGGAGGGGTTATGAAACGCAATCAATTTTTGAGGGTTTTTGTTTGTTTAATCGGATTCGTCACGCTTTTATCTGCCCAGGTGCAAGAGAGCGATTTTGCCTGGAATAGCGACTTTCGAAGCAGCGCTTACTTCCAGAGCTGGAAGAAAGAGAACGGCGACCGGATATCACAATGGTCGATCCCGGTTCACTATATTTTGCCGCTCAGCCGTACATTGAGTGTCGATATTGCTACCGGCCTGGCGTCCGCCAATCGTACAACCGCCGACGACCGGCTGGAGGGCCTGGTGGATACTCGCATCCGCACCACTTTCCTTACCTTACGAGAAAAACTGCTGCTGACCGCCTATCTTACGTTTCCCACCGGCGTTAACCGCCTGGAGGGAGATCAAAATAAAGTGGCCTCAGCCCTTTCCGATGATGCCCTCAATTTCCGAATGCCGAATTTCGGGCAGGGGTTTCGGGTGAATATCGGCGGGGTTTATGCCACACAAGTTAGCGCCGGTGTGGTTCTCGGCCTGGGAGCAGCTTATTTGTGGAAGGGCGCTTTTAAACCGTTTGCCAATAACGAACTAAACTATAGGCCGGGAAATGAATTAGCCTTTACCATGGGCCTGGATCTGGGGGGAGAGCGTTTTAAAATGACCGCCGACGCCGCCTACATTTACTACCAGGCCGATAAAGCTGATGACGAAGTGATTTTCCGCTCCGGCGATAAATTATTTCTACAATTGCGCTGGATCTTCAATCTTCAGCCCTCTGCCATCACGGTTTATGTACAAAACCGCAGTAAAGGGAAAAACGAACGGGGATTCGGTTCCATTTCCGAAGAACTACTAAACAGCAATGGCAACCGTCTGGATATTGGAAGCATCGGTTCTTTTCCGGTGAATAGCCAAACCACTCTCAAAGCGCTCCTGAGTGTGAAGATTTATGCGAAAAATGAATACGGAGACCGCGGTGCATTGATCGGCGGCATTGGCGGCGGAGTCGTACACCACTTTAGCCGCAGAGTATCGCTGGATTTAACCGGTAAACTATCCCGGGGAAACCAGAAAACCCTGGGTAGCAAGATTGGGATTACCGGGCTGGAATTCAGCGGGGGATTTCGCTATCGTTTGTAACGATAAACAGCACTACATTCCGTGCATTGATATAATGTTAGCAATACATCATAAAACCAAGAGACAATACCATGATTAATTTCAATAGAATAAGTTATTTTCTGCTATGGTGTGTCATTGCCGGATTGATGTTTGTAAACTGCGATAGCTCGCCATTCGCCCCGGCAAATAACGCTACCACAATCAAACTCCGGCTGGAAAACCCCGCTGCTTCCGGCGGGCGCTGGCTTTCCCAAATCATGGGGGAAATTTCGCCTCCGCAATCTAAAGTGTCCGGCAGGAGCGGCCAGCTTTCCAAAATTGCAGCGATCGATGAAGTGAAGATTCTGGTGCTCGATTTAACCCGTTGGGAAAACGAGAATGAATTCCTGAGCGCCTGGGAAGACGCCAATCAAACCGACTCCCTGGTTCCGCCGGATTTCAACAACGGGCGCGATTTTTACGATAACGCCGTGACGCTCTTCCAAAGCTACACCGGCGAATTTTACCGCTTTGCCGGCGAATTTAACCTGGCAATTGAAGCCGGGCGAGCGCGAGGCACCATTACTGCCAATC
>CAXHHS010000757.1:0-4002 GCA_964015645.1 uncultured bacterium | reverse complement strand
CAATATATCTTTCGATATTTAAACTGCTAAGCTTCATATATTCTGGAAGGTAACCAATCGCTAATTTTTGATAAACAACTTCCGCAAATAATTCAATAGCGATTCGTAAAAAATGTATTGGTCAAAACTTTGTGGATGATAAGCGATGTTGTAATAAAACGAGCCGCCGGATTGTAAATGCAGCCGGTAGCGCGCTTCCGTCATCAGGGTAATGTAGGCTGCAATTGGCTCTGCGCTGTCGTTTAAATCTAAAACAAAATGATAGCGTGCATTACGCAATTTATTTACAATTTCCTGGCGCGGCAATTTTGCCCGGTTTAAATCCGTTTTCGACAATTTATCAATATCGAACAATTCAACTCGCCAGTTGGGATAGGCTTTCCTTAAGGATTGTATAAAACTATCCGCCCGATCCAACAACTCCAGTTTTCGCGGGAGAATAATCAGCACTTTTTCAATGGTATTAGCGCGAATCGGAAAATTAATGGTTTGCTGAATTCGGCGGGCGACAGGTCGCGCTTTCGAAGAAATCAAAAAGTCTGTCAATCGGTTCATTATCGTACTCATTCTATTAGCTCACTTTCCCTGTTTTTCCTCATCGTAATTTTTAACACCATCCCACAGTTTTTTCAAACGCTCCCAAATCTCTTTTTCATCTCCTATTTGCGTCGGACGATAATAAATAGCCCCGGTTAAAGGCTCCGGCAAATATTGTTCTTTAATAAAGTGATCTTCATAATTATGGGCATATTTATACTCTTTGCCGTAATCCATTTTTTTCATCAACCCGGTTGGTGCATTGCGCAGCTTTAGCGGCACCTGAACGTTAGGATGTTTTTTGACATCTGCAAGCGCATTGGCAATTGCTTTATAAGACGCATTGCTTTTAGGCGCAGACGCCAGGTAAGCCGCCGCCTGGCTCAAAATAATTTGGCATTCCGGCATTCCAATGTAAGTTACTGCTGTAAAACAGCTTGTTGCCAGTGTCAATGCAGCAGGATCAGCATTGCCAATATCCTCCGATGCTAAGATCAACATTCTTCGAGCAATGAATTTGGGATCTTCTCCGGCATCTAACATTCGTGCCATCCAATAAATCGCCGCATCGGGATCGCTGCCGCGCAAACTTTTGATAAATGCCGAGATGAAATCATAATGATAATCGCCGGATTTATCATAATAGAGCACCTTTTGTTGAGCCGCGGTTTCGAAAATTTCTTTCGTTAATACCAGGGGCGGTTTTTCGTTTACTAATAAATCAATGGCTTTCTCAACCGAGTTTAACGCACGGCGGGCATCGCCCCCCGCCAAAATGTAGAGTGATTCCCAGCTTTTTATTTTGATCTGCTTCTCAATTAGCAGGGGATCATTTTTTATGGCATGTTCCACAATCTGCCGAATTTGTTCATTGGTGAGCAATTCCATCTTGTAAACCTGGCAGCGGGATAGCAACGGGGAAATCACCTCAAAGGAGGGGTTTTCGGTAGTTGCGCCGATTAAAGTGATGGTGCCATCTTCTACGACATGCAGCAGGGCATCTTGCTGCGCTTTGTTAAATCGATGAATTTCATCGATAAACAGGATGGTGTTTTTGTTGAAATATTTGCGATTATCTTTCGCCTTCTCAATGGTTTTACGCACATCTGCCACTCCAGACGTGACCGCGCTAATAGCAATAAAATCTCCCTGAGTTTCGTGAGAAATAATTCGTGCCAATGTGGTTTTACCCACGCCGGGCGCTCCCCATAAGATCAATGATTTTAATTGGTTACGCTTTATCGACTGGTATAAAACCGTTCCCGGGCCAACAATTTTCTCGTGCCCTCTAAAATCTTCCAAAGAACCTGGACGGCAGCGTTCTGCGAGGGGGACATTGTTTTGCTGCGTATCTTGCCCCGGCAAATTTTGCGAGAATAAATCCATAGTTAACCAATTTAATATCGATTTTTCATAAATGAAATAAATTGGTGAGAATTTGACTTTGTTTCGGAAATATTTGTTTCTCAGAAACTCCAACTGTGATCATTTTTATGATGGAACTTTTGTTATCTTTCCCAACCTATTATTCCTCAATAACGTTCGCTGTTTTATTGCCGATATTGGGTTACTATATTAGGCAGTTTGAAAAATAGATCAAAGGTTACGATACATACGGGTTTCGCGTGGCAAATAAAGAACATTTGGATATTTTAAAAAAAGGGGTCTTGGAATGGAATCGCTGGAAAGAGGAAAATCATCCGATTACCCCGGATTTGCAAGAGGCGAATTTACAACGTACATCACTAAAAGGAATCGATTTTAGCTGGACGAATTTACGCGGTGCAAACTTAAGTTGGGCAGAGTTAGGAAAAGCGAACTTTCGCGGTGCGGATCTTCGTGAAGCTAAACTGGTCGGTGCGGATTTTAATAGCGCCAATCTTTCCTGGGCCAATTTGAGAGGGGTTGATTTTAACGGTGTTTTTTTAGGGAATGCGGTTTTACAACGGGCATATTTGCAGGGAGCGAATTTTCAACAAACCTCGCTTAAAAATGTCGATTTTCACGGCGCGTACATCGATTCTGTTGATTTCTCCAACGCCATTTTAAAAGGCGCTAAAAATTTAACAGTGGAGCAATTGGGGAAAACAGATACCTTATATAAGGCGAAAATGGACAAAACCTTACAGGAAGACATTAAAGAAATATATGCTCACTTATTAAAAAAAACAGGAACTCCGGGAAGAAAAAGGAAATAGATGAATAACACTATATCTCTTCGATATCTTCACGAAGAAAAATATAGGTATGGTTATTATGAATAGCAAAACTAAAAACCTCGGTTATTTTTTCAAGTCCTAATATCCTCCAGCCTTTCGGAATATTCTTAGACACATGAAGTGGAATAATGATTGGTGGAAAATCATAGAGCTTTATTTGAACCGCGCGGCGTAATGCCGGTATTATACCGCCAACTCCTTGAATTTCTAAGGGAAACCAAGTATCACCATCTAATTTCAATCCCATTTCTTCTGCTTCAATCCAGCTTATTATAGAAATATGACTCCCGGAATCAAAAACAAACAGGGCTCCTTCTTCAGGAAACTTCTCCTCGATATCGCTTCTGATTTTTATTGGCAAAACGGGATTAAAGCCAGTGCTACCTTTTCTGGTATTTTCAGTAATTATAGGGTATTTTTGTTCATTCTTGCAAAAAATATGCATTAGCCATTTCCAATATCAACATTATAATTCCTTCGGGACATAACAGAAGTAAGGAGATTGCCCTCCATACTTTTCTTGAACGCGTTTTTTCAGGGTACGATATTCTTTATTACTATCCACCGGTTGGGCATCAACAAAAGCCACCCATTGTCCGCCATAGTCTTCGGTTAGCTGGGGCAAATTTTCTTCCAACCAATCGCTATTTGGGCCAGCCGTATCAGAAAAATGGTGTTTTAAACCCTCCTTAATACTTTGCACAAGTTTTGTATAGGCACCTTCCTGGGATTTATTAATATAATCCCAAACACCACAACGCATGGCAAAAACACAATCTTCAACCCGCGGAAATGCAGTAAATACAATGGCTACCGAGGCTCGATTTTTTCTCCGAAAATGCTCATACAAACTTAATACTTGCAACCCTCCTTCTGGCTCCGAATTAAGCAGCCCGGAAGAACCAGCAAGTCGCCTTAATACTTGCAATTCCCCTTCAGGTTTCAAATCAAGCAGTCCGGAAGAATCAGCAAGCCGCATGTCAATGATGAGAACATCCGGATTCTTCTCCTTTTGAATTTTATAATATTCTTCAAAGTTTTCCGCTTCCAGAATCTCAAACTCCTTTAACACATCATCAATTTCAAAACTGCGCCGTAACTCCCTACGTGTGATCTCGGTATCTTCAACTATCAAAATTGTTCGTTTTTTCATATTACACTCCTTTTCTATATATGGGCAGGAATAGTTTAAATAATGCACTACGGCCAAACTTACCATCTTCAACAACTTTTCCACCATGTTTTT
>CAXHHS010000756.1:0-4007 GCA_964015645.1 uncultured bacterium | reverse complement strand
AAGGATTTCTTTTTGTCGCGGCAATTTTAATCATTTTAGGTACATTATACTTTAGCCAGGCGCTGGTTAAAGACTTGCAAGACCATTCCCACGAATTTTTACAATTCAAAGCAAAAATTATCGAAGAATACATTAATAGCGAAGAAAGCGGTGACCTGAGTTTCTTCTTCACTAATGTGATCCAGACGGCGGATTACCCGATCATTTACACCGATGTTGATAAAAACCCGGTGTTCTGGAAAAATGTTGGTTTACCGGAAAATGACGGCGCACCGGTAGACCCGGAAACAGATACCAAATTGCGAAAGATGGTTGCGGAGTTTGCCGAAACGAACCCACCGATTCCGATTTCTTTTCAAGATAATGTGTTTGGATATTATTGTTATGGCGAGTCGCCAACCATTCGAAACTTAAAATGGCTGCCGTTTATCGAAATTTTTGTTGTCGCGCTGTTTATTTTAATTGGCTATGCTGGTTTTCATTCCATTAAAAAAGGCGAAGAACGGCTTATTTGGGTCGGAATGGCCAAGGAAACAGCACATCAGTTGGGAACGCCGTTGTCATCGCAAATTGGATGGCTAGAATATTTAAAATCTTCCCCGGGTCAACTGGATTCGGTGATCCCGGAACTGCAAAAAGATATTAATCGCCTGCAAAGAGTCACCAATCGCTTTTCTCAAATCGGATCGCTGCCGGATATGAAGCCGGAGAATTTGAATGACATCATCGCCGACACGGTGCAATATTTCCGAAATCGCATTCCTAAAAAGAATGGTAAAACCCAAATTAATATGACGCTTCCTGCGGAGATGACCACCATTGTGGTTAACAAAGATCTATTTTCCTGGGTGCTGGAAAATTTGATTAAAAACGGTTTGGATGCCATGGAAAATAAGGGTGGCAACATCCTGATTAGCGGCGAGAAAAATGGTGAGCATGTTTACATCGATGTAAAAGACACCGGAAAAGGCATTGGCGGTTCCGCCAAAAAGGATATTTTTAAGCCCGGTTACAGCACCAAAAAACGCGGTTGGGGATTAGGGTTGAGTCTGGCAAAACGAATTGTGGAAGAATATCATGGTGGCAAACTGTTTTTAAAAGAGTCGCACGTGGGCGAAGGTGCGACGTTTCGGATTGTGTTGAATAGTGTATAAAAATATTCGGTCTAAATTAGTCTATGAAGAAGATATTTTTATTATATTTAGCCTGCCTCAACTTCATGAGTTGTGATAAGGTGTTTGATCCAATACCATTAAGAGAACCAGAGATTATATTTGTTTCCCTGGAGGATGGTGATTTCGATATATATGGTGTAAGTTTTGACGGCTCGGGTTATTTAAATTTAACCAATAATGATTTTTCAGACAGCGATCCTGTAATTTCCCCTAATGGCGATGAAATATTTTATCTTAGTGATAATAAGCTGGCATCGATGAAAATAAATGGAACGAATAAAAAAAATCTTGCAGTATCCCGAGCAGTTTATAGCCCAGTTTTGTCAAACTCAGGCGAATTCATCATTTTTGGAGATTTTAGTTTCAAAGAAGGTCACGAAATTGATGATATATTTAAATATGATCTGGCGACAAAAGAGATAATTAATCTAACAAATGGAAACCTTACGAGCGGAAATTTAGAGAATTGGTATCCCTGTATTTCACCTGATGATAAGAAAATTGTGTACAGAGTGACCTTGATGTCTAATGCAACAGATACAACCTTTGCAGAATTCAATTCGGAACTATTTATTATGGATTCAAATGGGCAAAATCATTTCAGGCTTACATCATCAGATAAATACTTCACCCCAATTCACCCTAAGTTTGCTAAAAACTCGGAACTAGTTGTATTTCGGAGAGCTCGAGAACTGTATATGATAAATTCCGATGGATCAAATATGGCTAAAATTTTCCCGAATAGGGAGTATCGATGCAGGAAATTTAAAATTCATCCTGATGGCGAACGGATAATCTTTGCGGGATCCCACCACGAAGACGCCTCCCATTATACAGGTATTTTTTCTTATCAAATTGCAACCGGAGAAGTCCGGGAGATAATAACGGCAATGGCACCGCCTTATTTTGTTGAATTTGATATTTCAAAGAACGGAGATATGATCGTCTATAGATATAGGCAGAATTTATATAGAATAGATTTTGATGGTTCCAATTCACATAGGATTTCAAACATATACGAGTTGGCAACAGATATTTATATTCGTCCTTTTTAATAGACATCGCCTAATTCGCTCTGCTACGGCACAAAAAGCCAGTTAGAACCTTCACAAAATAAAATAATTTCACATTGCAATTTGTAGCGCCCGTTGCCGGTAAAGATGTTCAAACAAATTCCCCTCATGTGGCTGATCCCAGCTAATTTTCATCGTCGGAATATTGCCGATATTTAAGCGTTCCACGTTGGGTGAGGCAAAAATATCCCGAATAAACTGTTGATCCTCGGTAATCGCAGTTGCAACCAGGGTGGGGCCGATGGCATCTAACAACTCCGATTGCGGTGTTTCTACCACGCTGATAAAGGGAAATAAAAATTCGCTGCTGGCTAAGGGGTGCTGCGGATCTTCGCACCAGATAACCGTTGGCAGTAAAAAGATGCAGCCGAATTTTTCCACCAACCGGCTGCCGCGAAGGTTGGCAGTCAAATCCTCTGCACCGGGAATTTGCAATTGGTTATCGATCATATCGAAAAGCAAGTGAGCGAGCTTTTTATTGCTAAACGCCGCGATCTGCGCTTTGGGATCATCGATGGCGCGCGCTTCAATTTTAGCGAATCGTTCTGCCAATGCTTCGGCTAATTCTCGCCCGTGTGCGGTTGTCCAAACACCAGAAGCATTAATGCAAGATCTGCCGCCATTTGCCGCTGCCGAGGTTTCGATCATATCGAGATGATCTCGCCAATCCGCGGCTTTATCATCCGCAAAAATCACTTTGCTCCATCCCGGCCCGTGAATTTGCACCCGGTGATCTTTTTTCCAGGGTGCGACGGTGTTTTTATCACCGAATAACATCGAGCGGCCGCTGCGGAGTAAAATCTCCGTTGCCCCGGAATAATCGCAAGGATAATAACCGAATGCTTCCGGCGGGCAGCCGGCGGCGATAAACGCCTGGGCAATCCGAAAGGGCGTCCAGGGTTCCTGGCTGCCCGGTTTTAACACCAGCGGCGTTTTCAACGGAATTGCCGGAACCCAAAGCGAATGAACGCCGGGAGAGTTGCTGGGTAAAATTGCCCCAAGCTCGTTCGATTCGCTCATAAAACTGAGCGGACGACCATCGCGTTCGCTCCAGCCTTTATCTAATATGGAAAGATCTAAACCACGCGTTAATCCACCTAAAACTGCTGCCATCTCGGTCATCACCAAAACGATTTTATCCATATTTTTGCGACAAAGCGCTTGTGGCATACCGGTCGTGGCGGATAGGAGGTGAATATACTCCTCTGGCGATTGCGTGGCATTACCCAAGGGCAACTCTTCGTTTTGAAAGTAGTGGGCAGCTTTTTTGCAGATTTCCAAAAGTTGCGCCACCGGAATTGCTTCCAGCTTCTTTTTGTTTTCGACCGCCGCAGTCATATCTTTGGCGATCAAGCCCCGGTTGGCCTGGCTAATTTCCGCAACCGGCTCCCCGGTTTGAAAATGCGGTATGGTATTTACCGCTAAACTCTTATACGGTTTTCCTGCTCTTAAAATTGGAATGTGGATATTCATAATTTTCCATCGTTATATATTCTTAAGGTATTATTTATCTTCGGTTTAGTATACGACTAAACGGCACAGTGTAAATACACAATTTACTCAACATGTTAAGTATTCTCATCCCGTAGGGATGGTCGAGAATAGCCCAGAAATTTATTTCTGGGAAAGAAAACCAGATACTATTTGAGTCCCGTAGGGACGACTGAAACTACTTTGTTAATCGTTATTATTTCCAATCTCAATCGTCCCTACGGGCTATGGTTTATACACATCTTTACATGCACCGGGAGGAGAACGA
>CAXHHS010000755.1:0-4013 GCA_964015645.1 uncultured bacterium | reverse complement strand
GGCGGCAGCAGTGCGGCGGCAGCGTGTATTGTGGCAAAAACCATCAACCCGAACATCGAAATTATTGGCGCGCAATCGTCCGGTGCACCGGCGGCGCAGTTAAGTTGGAAATCGCGCAAACCGGTAACAGCGAACATGAAGACCTTTGCCGAAGGTGTCGCAACCACAATTTCCTTTTCCAACACCCGGGCGATTCTGCAAAAACACCTCGATGACTTTCTGCTCGTTGACGATGCTGACATCGAAAACGCCATTATTATCTATTTGCAGCACATCCACAATTTAGCGGAAGGGGCCGGTGCTATTCCGTTGGCAACCGCTTTAAAATACCGGGATCGTTTTGCCGGTAAAAAAGTGGCGTTAGTGTTAAGCGGCGGTAATCTTTATATGGAAAAACTGCGTAAAATTATCGCCAAACAGCGATCGAGAAACTAATCTTTCTAAAATTCGTGGAAGGAAACGTATTTCAAAAGTTCGCGATCAATATGCAAATAATTTTAGTTTGAAGGAAACTTTATGAGCGATGTCGCAGAAAAAATTTATAAAGACCCCGCAACGTCTTCCAAAGAGAAAAAAAACACGGAAATCGGGAGTGTATTCGTCTCCAACTACCCGGCGTATTCATTTTGGAATGAAGAAGATGTTACAGAAGTATTTAAAACTTTAAATACGAAACAAAATCCCGACACCCCAATGGGATTGTATATGCACATCCCCTTTTGCCGGAAACGCTGCAAGTTTTGCTATTTCAAAGTTTACACTGGCAAAAATTCCGATGAAATCCAAAATTACCTCGATGCGCTTGCCAAAGAAATTGAACTTTATTCCAAAATACCGGCAGTAAATGGCCGCGCGCTGAAGTATGTTTATTTTGGCGGCGGCACCCCCTCTTTTATCAGTGTTAAACACCTCAAATGGTTAGTTGACAACGCTAAAGCAGCAATCCCCTGGAATACTGCTGAAGAAATCGCTTTTGAATGCGAACCGGGCACGCTAACCCAATCCAAGTTGGAAGCAATTCGCGAAATCGGCGTGACACGCCTTAGCCTGGGCATCGAACATTTTGATGATGACATTTTACAGGAAAATGGACGAGCGCATCTTTCCAAAGAAATTTACCGTGTACAGCCGTGGGTAAAAACATTGGGCTTTGACCAGGTTAACATTGACTTAATAGCCGGAATGGTCGGCGAAACAACGGAAAACTGGAAAGAGACCGTGCAAAAGGCTATCGAGTACGATGCTGACAGCATCACAATTTACCAACTGGAATTGCCCTTTAACGCTGTTTATTCCCAGCATCTCCGCCAGGGAGAAAAAATTGAAGTTGCCGATTGGACACTCAAGCGCGAATGGCATGCCTACGCCATCGAGGCATTGGAAGCCGCCGGCTATGAAATTTCCAGCGCTTACACAATGATCAAAAAAGACAGCAAAAATAAACGATTCATTTATCGCGACGCATTGTGGCAGGGCGCGGATATGATCGCCACCGGTGTGGCATCATTTTCTCATTTAGCGGGCGTTCATTTTCAAAATTCCAGCCGATGGAATGAGTACCTGGAATCGTTAAACAGAAATGAACTGCCGGTTTCCCGGGCGTTTGCAGCCACAGGTCGCGAGCGGTTAATTCGGGAAATGATTTTACAATTAAAACTCGGAAAAATCGAGGCATCATATTTCCGAAACAAATTTGATGTAGACATTCTCAAAGAGTTCAGCCAGGTATTTCATACCCATCAAACAAGTGGCATGTTAAATATAAATAATAGCACCATTACCCTAACCCGCGATGGATTGCTATGTGTCGATCAATTGCTGCCGGAGTTTTACGACGAAAAATATCAAAATGCACGCTACACCTAAGATAAAGATAAAGGGGAAAGGGTGAAGGATAAAAAAATAATAGGCTGCTCTTCATAGTCTTAAAATTTTCGCAAATTTATCCTTTTTCCTTTTTGGAGATTTCATGCAATCTCGTTTAACAGACAGCCGGTTGGCCAATTTAGGCGCTAACTCGATTTTTTCCGGCTTCAAAGAATACCAGAATCAATTTAATCAAATTACCAGCCGTGCGAAAACCCGCTTTGAAAATCGTGATTGGGAAGGCATCCAGGCAGACTCTAACGAACGGCTTGACCTTTATCGTAAAATCGCCGATTTGATTGTCGGAGAAATTCGGGATTTACTGGAAGATCGAATCCAAGATATGCTGGTATGGGCCGGCATGAAAGCCGTATATTCCGGTTTGATGACCGGCCGGAACGATTGGGATTTAGGAGAAACATTTTACAATTCCATTACTCGTCGCATTTTTACAACGGTGGGAGTTAATTCCCAAATTGAATTTGTCGATACCGACTTTGAAATTCCGCCAACTCACAGCCGGCAACCAATTTACCGCACATATTCCGCAACAGCCAACATTGAAGCGCTGATCGATGATATATTGTCGAGCTTCGATTTTCAAAAACCATTTCAAAACAAGCAACATGATATACGGTTAGTCGCATCGGAAATTAGCGCCTGCCTTAAAAAGGTTGGAGCCTTGCGCATCATAGAGCGTTGCGAGATGATCTCTTCGGCATTTTATCGAGGGCAAGGCGCATATCTTGTCGGTCGCTTATTTAGCGGATCGCATGTGGTTCCAATCTGCCTGGTATTGCACCATCAATCCAACGGTATTTTTATTGACACAGTATTATTGACTGAAAATGAGATCAGCATCGTTTTTAGTTTTACGCGCTCCTATTTCCTGGTGGATATCCCCCGGCCTTTTGACCTGGTCGCTTTTTTAAGCGCTATTATGCCGCGCAAGCGTATTGCCGAACTCTATATTTCACTTGGTTTTAATAAACACGGTAAGACCGAACTTTACCGGAATTTGTTGAATTATTTAGCGACAACCAATGATCATTTCGAAATTGCCCGCGGCAAAAAAGGGATGGTGATGACAGTTTTTACCCTACCTGGTTATGATCGGGTATTTAAATTAATTAAAGATCGTTTTACCTATCCTAAAACCGGTAATCGCGGAACGGTAATGTCCAAATATTACCTCATTTTTAAACATGATCGCGCCGGACGCTTGGTAGATGCCCAGGAATTCGAATATTTGAAATTCGATCGAAGTCAATTTTCCGCTGAACTTTTGCAAGAATTGCAAGAGGTCGCGGCCCAAACTGTTGAGGTTGAAGAGGATTTTGTCATTATCAAACACGCCTATATTGAAAGACGGGTTATTCCGCTGGATATTTACGTGGAAGAAGCCACCGAAGAAGCCGCTCGCGCAGCGATTGTCGATTACGGAAATGCGATTAAAGATATGGCGGCTACTAATATTTTTCCCGGCGATATGATGCTCAAAAATTTTGGTGTAACCCGGCACGGAAGGGTGATTTTTTATGACTACGATGAAGTATGTTTATTAACACAATGTAATTTTCGTAAAATTCCCACAGCCAGAACTGATGATGAAATGTTATCGCCGGAACCCTGGTATTCTGTTGGCGAAAACGATGTTTTCCCGGAAGAATTTCGTATTTTTATGGGTCTCTCCGGCGACTTGCTGGAAGTGTTTTGTGAAAAACATGAAGATTTATTCGATGCAGTATATTGGCGGGAAATTCAGGAGCAAATCAAAAACAAAGCGTTGGTTCACATTTTCCCTTATCCGCAAGAAAAGCGATTAGTAAGGGAATTTGACATATAAAGTGATGTTATTAAAAGGATAAATCATGCAAATCAAACAATATCAAATTATAGCGAGTGTTATTTTAGCTGCGCTTCCAATGCTGTTAAGCGTTGGTTGGAATGAAGCAAGTAATTCCGAAATAGAAACGAATGAATGGAAACAGTGGCTGGGGCCGAATCGCAATGGGATTTCAGCAGAAACTAACCTTCCGGAAACCTGGCCGGAAAAAGGTCTTCCCGAACTTTGGAAAAAGAATCTCGGCGGCGGGTTTTCCGGTATTTCCGTTCATAAAAACCGGCTGTACACAATGTACACTAAC
>CAXHHS010000754.1:0-4016 GCA_964015645.1 uncultured bacterium | reverse complement strand
CCGCGCAGCTGAGCAGACGCGCAAAAAGCCGCAGGCTTTTTGCAGCATAACCATCGAAAATAATAAGATTATTGAGGCAAAACTTAGGAGGATGGCAATGATAAAGCAGCTATCATTTTTTTTGATTTTCGTAATTGTTAGTGGAGCGTTGTTTGTTAGCGCGTGTAATGAAACGGTTGATCCGTCGCCAGACAAAAACCAGGAAATCGAAACTGAGACGCCTTCTGCACAGTATCCGCTGGAATCGGTAGAAGTCGTTTTTGGCTTTGGGAGACAATCATCCGGTTTTGGCGGCAAGCATCATACCGCCGATGACTACAGCGGCAGCGGCGGCACACCAGTATTTGCCATGGCCGATGGCAGAATCAGTTTCTCCGGGCCGCTGGGCGGGTACGGCTGGCTGATTACCATAGACCATTTTGAGCTAGGCGTATATTCGCTGTATGGCCATTTGAGTACCGAACGGAATAAAGTCACCTCCGGCCAGGTTAAAAAAGGCCAGCTAATTGCTTTCCTTGCAGATGACGATGAAGATGGCAGCGGCCCTATCGATGGGGGTGGCAATGGATATCCCTATTGGCCGCCGCATCTGCATTTCGGTATTCGCAATGGTAGTGTCGCCGACTATCCTTCCGATGGCGAAGGCCGCTGGATGGCCGGTTATACCATCGAAGATCCTATCACGCATGGCTGGCTGGTGCCATCGGAGTTTATTGATATGCACTCTGAACCGGAATAAGAATATCGAACATCGAAACTTCGAAATTCAATACTCCTTGTTCGATATTCGATATTCAAATAGCTGCTTCAAAGTAGTGACATTTAACCGGGGTTGTCGAATATTTTTCGACAACCCTGACGAAACGACCCCACCTGCACATTTCTAACTTTTTCTTAACCTGCTGAAAATTAGACGTTTACAAAAACTTTCTCAATTTTTAAAATTGCTATTATGAACTGGCATCCAATTCGCCTTTCTATTGGCGAACCAACAATAGAAAGGGGTTTTATGATGAAACAGTCACGATCCATAATTGCATTTTTTATTGTTTTAATTGCCGCATTCAGTTTGCCGGCCTGGGGACAATTGGGTTACGAGGGAGAACCGGTCAATTTTGCCCGCTATAATTTAAGCGGCCCGCGGTTGGGATTTACCGTTATTCCCAATGGCGAATTGCGCAAGGAGCTAGAAGAAAACAACCTGGGAACGGTGTTAAGCCAATTTGGCTGGCATTTTGAGGGGCAAGTGGTTCCGGAAACCCGGGGGCCGGCATTTGTGATTCAGTTTGTACCGTTGATCTCCGGGGTGGAATACGGAAAAGTAATTCCGCATTTAACACTGGCAATGGGAATCCGAATGCCGAATGGCATCGAATTTGGGCTGGGGCCAAATTTATTGTATGCAGGAGACTCGTTGCGCACCGCATTGGTGCTTGGTGTTGGAAAAACCTTCAACTACGGCGGCGTTAATATTCCGCTGAATATCGCAGTTGCAACAAATCCAGATGGCTACCAGTTTTCGCTGGTATTTGGGTATTCCATCGCATCGGGAAAGCGGAAAAAGTGAAACAGGCAATGATTTTACCCACTACTCCAATAATCCAAAATTCCATTACTCCATTTTTGCCAGCGCAGTCTGAGAAAAATCTTAAGCGTTTATCTCGATTCCAAATACGCCACAATCTTTTCCTTGTAAGAGCGGCCGGAAATCAGCTCCTGGCCATTTTTCAAAACAACTTTGTATTCATTACCGCTAATGTAGCGGATTTTCTCTACAAACAGTGTGTTAACAATAAAGGAGCGGTGGATGCGTAAGAAGAATTGGGGATTGAGGTCCGCTTCAATCGCATTCATCGTTCCACGATATAAAAATTTTCGTTCCGCTAAATGCAAGGTGATGTAGTTGCCGGTGGCTTCCAGCCAAAAAATATGTTCCACATCGATTTTAATTTTACGGCCATCTTTTTTGATTGTAAAAGCGCTTTTGTAATCCCCGTAATCTTGCTGATATTCTTTAATTAATCCCAACAATTTTTCATTAAAATACGATGACTTTTGAAGCTTGATCTGTGTTTTTGCCCGCGCCAATGCTTCATTAAATCGCTCATTGTCGAACGGTTTTAGCAAATAATCAATCGCATGAACGTCGAAGGCTTTTAGCGCGTATTGGTCGTAGGCGGTGGCAAAAATGATAAATGGGTCATACTCCAAATTGAGCTTAGAGATAACTGCAAATCCATCCATATCCGGCATTTGGATATCGAGAAAAATCAAGGCTGGTTTTTTGTCGTTGATAAACCGCACCGCCTCTTTACCATTACGGCATTCGCCAATCAGTTTGATCTCTTCATGCTCCTTCAGGCGATTCATAATCCGCGATCTGGCTAACGGCTCATCATCTACAACGACAGTTCGAATTTGCATACTGATTGATCCTTTACCCTTCATCCTTTAAAAATGGGATTTCCAGCCGGGCGATAAACCCATGATGATTTGGCGATTTTATTTCGAATTGAAATTCATCGCGATACATCTGTTTTAAACGATCTTTAACATTTTGGATACCAATGCCTGGGTTTGCTAAAACTGCTGCCGGATTCGGAACGCCTTTACCGTCATCTTCAATAACAATTTCCAGAAATCCATTTAATCGCCGGCTGCTAACTTTGATGACGCCGCAATCCGTGCGTTTCGAAAAACCGTGTTTTACAGCATTCTCTACCAGCGGTTGCAAAATCAAATTGGGCACCATGGCATCCAGCGTTTCCTTCGAAACATCGTATTCAATTTGCAAGCGGTCGTTAAAGCGAACCTGCTCAATATCCAGGTAGCTGCTGATGTATTTGATCTCTTCCGAAAGCGGAATGGAATGTTTTTGATCCTGTTCCAAAATACTGCGCAGCAAATGCCCCAACTGCGACACCACTTTTTGCGCCCCTTCAATATTCTTTTCCATTAGCGATGAAATGGTGTGCAGCGTGTTAAACAAAAAATGCGGGTGTAACTGCATCTTCAACGCGTTCAATTGGGCGTTGGAAAGCTCTTTTTCTACCATAATCAATTCCAACTGCTTATCGCGGTATTTTTTGTAATAATCGATGGCGATAAATGCGCCGATAATAATGCAGTATTCCACAAATCGCCCAACCACACCGGCGGGATAATTCGGCACGACATGGTTAATCAAATTCTGGCTTATCATCAATTGGCCGCTTAAATAAGGCGGTAAAAAGTAAATAACTGTCGATGCTGCTTCGTGAAACGCCGCGAGCAAAATTGCGAAGGAAAAATGAATGGTTTTTTTTCGAAATGCAGTTTGGCGATCCAAAGGATACGCCTGCAAAATGTTATAAACCAATGGTGCTAACAGCGCCCACAACAAATAATTGCTGGCGGAAAAGCTGAATTGCTCCATCAAATTAAAAGGCTCAGGGCGCTGAAATGTAAATTTGAAAATAACGCCGCGGTATGTATCCGCCGCTTCCTGGCCTAACTGCGACTTGAGCATATTGTAAAAATGTTCTTCACCCCAGATAACATCTTTTCCGAGTTTCTCCAAATTTTCGATGACAGCCTCAGGCACTTTCTCGGCGCGTAAATTTTCCAGGGTTTCTTCGGAAATCAGAAAGCGGTCGCTTTGCCGCATCATGTAGGAGATATAGGATTGAAACACGTAAATTCCGATAAAAATAAAAGCGGCTAACAAAATGTAGCGAAAGGGAATTGGCAGCGACTTAAAGCGGCTTGAGCGAGTTGTTTTCATTGTGATGTTGAAACCTTGAGCATGTTTGATTTCATTTTATAAGCGCCTCCCAATAAGCACCGTTTGTTACGAGATAATTCAACGTATGTTTAGCTTCGAATTATAAAGCAAAACCCATCCAATAAAACGATGTTGTGATAAGCGGTAAAATATGGGACAGGATGGCTTATTTTAGTCGGCAGCCGCGAAAGCGGTGGCTTGCGCGGCTGCCGACTAAATGTCATTAAGTTAAGGATTTTTAGTCATACCTGTC
>CAXHHS010000753.1:0-4017 GCA_964015645.1 uncultured bacterium | reverse complement strand
ATCTACACCAAGACGCTCGTCGGCAGCGTCAGATGTGTATAAGAGACAGCCCTTCGGCAGGCTCAGGATAAACTCAGTCGAAGCCTGTTTTGGAAGAGTATAATTCGTTTAGTACTATCGATTCTTAATTTCCAAAGAAAAATAAAGGACACATCCATTTTTTCAAAATTTAATTTTACAGAAAGAACAATTTATCCGATATTTTTTATATCCGTTGGTTACACATGGCAAAATTACTGCCGCATAGTGGCTCCTGGCGGAAAGTTATAAAAATATATTCCAACCGTTGGCATCTATAAGTGTTTGCCTTAAATTAGCTTCTCATAAAAACCCTTTTGGGACAATTGAATGGCGGAATTAATCGGAACACAAATCGGGAAGTACCTGGTAAGGGAACAATTAGGCCGGGGAGGCATGGGCCAGGTTTATAAAGGCATTCACCCGGTTCTTCAACGAGAAGTGGCTATCAAAGTATTGCACACTCACCTTTCCGATAAAGATGAAGTTATCGAACGCTTTTATCGCGAAGCAAAAATTGTTGCCGGCCTTCGCCATAACAATATTGTTCAGGTTTATGATTTCGACATGGATGAGGGAATGTTTTACCTCGTAATGGAATTCATAAAAGGGGAAACGCTCAAAGATCACCTGGAAGAGCTTCACGATGAAGGCACGCGTATGCCGATTGAGAAAGCAGTTGAAATTTTTCGACTGATAGCAAACGCTGTAGCTTATGCCCATCAAAACGGCGTTATTCATCGTGATTTAAAACCGGCAAATGTTTTATTAGACGAAAAACATCTGCCGATCCTGGCAGATTTCGGCTTATCAAAAATTCTTTGGGAAGAAGGCGTTACAATAGCCGGTCAATTTTTTGGTACTCCGCATTATATGTCTCCCGAACAGAGTTCCGGGAAAGATAGTGACGAACGCTGCGACATCTACTCCCTGGGGGTTTTGTTTTACGAAATGACAGTCGGTGCAATGCCGTACAGCGGCGATACGCCAATGGAAATTATTCTGAAGCACATCAATGAAACCCCGATACCGCCAAAATCAATCAACCCGGATATTCCTGAGTCTATTACCACAATCATCGATAAAGCAATGGCGAAGGATCCTGATGAACGGTATCAATCGGGAGCAGAACTCTTATTGGATATTGACACATTAATCTTATCTAACGACGGTTATGAGACGTTGTTAACAACGCAATTTGCCTCTGTTGACGAATCTCGCTGTCCCTATCGCGGTTTACAGGCATTTGATGAAGAACACGCGGAGTTTTATTATGGCCGCGAGGCTCAAATAGGCCAATTGGTAGATTGGTTGGGAAATTTAGTCCACCCCTCCTCCCAGGGCAGCAAAAATTCCGCACGATTTGTAGCAGTTATCGGTGCTTCCGGCAGCGGAAAATCTTCCCTGGTTCGTGCGGGATTAATTCCATCGCTTCAAAAAAGCCAAATAGAGGGCAGCAAAAATTGGTCGATTGTGACATTGATTCCGGGCAAACAACCGTTAGAATCACTCGCCACCAAAGTTGCGCCACTATTAGCCGAATCCGGCAGCGATCCGTTAGAAAAAACCCGCAAATTTTTAGACAACCTTGCAATCGATGGCCGCACACTACACCTTGCAACGCGTGTTGCCTGGGCAAACGAATCTCCTGACAAACATCTGTTTTTAATGATCGATCAATTCGAAGAGGTGTTTACGCTATGCCACGATAAAGCAGAGCAGCAAAAGTTTATTGAAAATATTACTTACGCCGCAACCGTTAGCGGCGGAAACGTTATTGTTGTGCTGACAATGCGAGCGGACTTCTATCATCGTTGCACTCCCTATCGAAATTTAGCGGATTTAATTTCATCCCAACAATTGTTGGTCGGCGCAATGGACGAGGCCGAACTGCGCCGCGCTATTGAACGTCCCGCACACAAAGTTGGGCTGCGCATCCAACCGGGGTTAGTTGATATGATATTATCGGATATTTCCCGGCAGCCCGGTGCACTTCCCTTGCTTCAGCATACGCTGCTGGAGCTTTGGCAAAGCCGCGCCGGTGGGATGTTGACAATTGGGGCTTACCGGGAAATTGGCGGTATTACCGGCGCAATTGCCCAAAGAGCAGATACGATATACGCTAATTTTACCGAAACCGAGCAGACAATTGTGCACAGGCTTATGCTTCGCCTTACGGAATTAAATGAAGGCAATGAACCAACCCGGCGGCGTGCCGATAAAGCGGAATTATTATCCAACCCGGAAGAGATAGAAACAGCCGAAAGCGTTTTATCCGTAATGGCAGATGCTCGCCTGATAACGATTAGCGAATCAACCGTAGAAGTTTCGCACGAAGCGTTAATCCGCGAATGGCCCCGGTTACAGCAATGGTTAGATGAAGATCGCGAAGGATTGCGAATGCACCGCCATTTAACCGCCGCTGCTCGCGAGTGGGAATCTCTTGATCGTGACGCCGGGGAATTATATCGCGGCGCTCGTTTAGAAACGACGAGTGAATGGGCCGCAGAACACCCCGAAGAACTCGCAGCGCTTGAACGCGAATTTTTAAAAGCCTCTCAAAGTTTGGCGAAGCAATTAGAGGCTGAGAAAGAAGCAAAACGCCAGCAAGAGCTAAAACAGGCCCAGGCATTGGCAGAAGCCCACCGGCTGCAAGCAGAAGTGCAAGCAAAATCCTCGCGGCGACTTCGCAGTTTGGCATCG
Source organism: uncultured bacterium (assembly GCA_964015645.1). Taxonomy (GTDB): domain Bacteria; phylum Calditrichota; class Calditrichia; order RBG-13-44-9; family J075; genus CAXHHS01. The sequence continues at coordinate 1,296 of CAXHHS010000753.1, read as the reverse complement.
GTGCTGTTCCTTTTACTTGTTCTGGCGGTGGTTGCAATTTGGATGGTCGTGAGCCAACAAAAAGTGCTCGACGCTCAACGCCTTACATTTGCAAGCCAAAGCCAATTAGGATCATCCCCGGAAACAGCCTTATTACTGGCATACGAAGCCGTTTCCCGCGGCAACGATTACAAAAGCGAACAGGCACTTCGCGACGCGATTGATGAGTATTCCTGGCACTCTACAGAATTTCGCGGCCACCAAGACGTTGTTGTTAGCGCAAATTTTAGCCCGGATGGCCAAACCATTCTAACTGCATCCGCAGATAAATCCGCGATATTATGGGATCTGGATGGAAATGAAACTGCCCGCTTTACCGGGCACGATGGCAAGTTAATTTCCGCCGTCTTTACCAAAGATGGAAAGCATATATTAACCGCATCGGAAGATGGAACCGCGCGATTGTGGAATATTTCGACTCAAAAAATGGCCTTATTTACCGGCCATACAAAAGCGATTATAAATATAATTTTGACCCCGGATGGAAAACATTTTCTGACCGCATCGTTAGATGGAACCGTAAGGCTTTGGAATTTTAACGGGGTAACGCTGCACGTTTTCGGAAATTCACAAGAGAGCCTGGAAAAAGCAATATTAAGCCCGGACGGAACGCTACTGGTTACAGCATTAACCGATGGAAAAGCCAAATTATGGAATATTAATGGTAAATTAATAAAAACGTTTAGCGGCCATTCAAGAGAGGTTTTAGACGCCGCCTTTAGTTCGGATAATCAACGGCTCATAATTGCATCCAAAGACAAAACCGCCAGGATTTGGGAGATTGGTTCGCAAGATTTTATTCAACTTCAGCACACTGAAAGAGTCAACCAGGTTATGTTTACCCCGGATAATCGTTACGTGCTCACATCCGCCGGAAGGGAAAATACGGTTCGGAAATGGGACCTTACCGGGGCGCTTTTAATCACTTTTCACGGCCATGAACGCCATATAAATAGCATGGAAATTAGCGACGACCACCGATCTTTACTAACCGCCTCCGGCGATGGTACTGCTCGAATATGGAGTTTAACAGGCGTTTTACAAAAGGAATTAAAGGGACATGGCGGCGCTGTTATTAGCGCCACTTTTAGCCCGACGAACGACTACGTATTAACCGCATCGGAAGATGGGACAGCCCGTTTATGGAAACCGGCTGAAAGCTTTATTCCCGCCGTTCTCCGCGGCCATCAAAATGAAGTGGAAAGAGCTGTTTTTAGCCCGGATGGCAGACAAATGCTTACGGCGTCTAACGATTTT
>CAXHHS010000752.1:0-4021 GCA_964015645.1 uncultured bacterium | reverse complement strand
GCTGCAATGGAGTCTCGTGGGCTCGGAGATGTGTATAAGAGACAGATACCGGGCCAGCGGAAAAACCGGTGTTTACCGCACCACACGACCAGGATGCCTGGGAACTGACTTGTATTGCCGATAGCTTTGCAAGTTTTCTGCAAATTTTAGCAGCGCTAATACCGATTTCCGAAGGCCGCACAAGCCCGGCCGATTTGGAAAACTACCCGGTTCCCGAGCGCACCAAAACCCATTTTTTGGATACCATTGCTGCGCATAATAATAACGCCGAACTCTGGTTCTGGGCAATGATGCTGGAAGAAGATATTGATTTGGCATTGAAGAAGTATAGTTTTTGAGTTCATTCGAATTATGGGTTGAAATATTATTAGAATATTTAGCCGGATTAATCTTTAATTCTATTCAAGAATAGCCTTTCGATACGACTCAATATCAGCACCCTGAGTAGTGATTTGTTTTTTAAATCACGTATCGAAGGGGCGGTAGTCACCCTCCCGCCCCTTCGATACGCCGAAAACAACATTCGGCTACTCAGGATGCTGATCTTGATTTAAATCGAAAACCTAATTCCTTAACTTGCCATTTGCATTACGGATCAGCTTCAGAATGCTCTTCAATTTCTTATCCGATTATTATACCGGGTTTTATCTTACCAAGCCCGTTGGCAACAATGCTTTTTCCTTCGAACAGCGAAAGCAGCAGAAAATATACATCGCACCGATTATAAAAGGTGGTTCTGATGATTTGGCGGTTGGCAAAAAAATTGTCTTCTCGGAAATTGAAAACGGAAAGGAAATCAACAAACCGGGATTACCAAATTTTATTTACCTGCAAAATGCTGAAAAAGATATTTTTATTTTCGATAACCACAACCATGCTTTTTTCTTTTGGATAGCGGCATTAAAAGCGGGAAAACTGCAAAAAGGGCTGCCACTGGTTCACATAGACCAGCACAGCGACATGCGCAAACCACAACGATTTTTTGACTTCAACGATACAAAAAACATTGGTTTACAAAAAGCGTTTGAATATACCAATTTCGAATTGAATGTCGGAAACTTTATTCAACCGGCGCTGGAAATTGACCTGTTCTCTTCGGTGGAAATTATTGATAACAGCGCGGCTTTCGAGACATCATTCGAAGGCGAATTTGTGCTCGATATTGATGTGGACATCTTTTCGGAAGATATGGCCTATATCAATTACGATCTCAAAATGGAGTTCATCAAACGCTGCCTTCACTCAGCCCGTTTGATAACGATTGCCACCAGCCCGTATTTCATTGAGCAAGGGAAGGCAATTAGGGTAGTGAAAGAATTGCTGCAAATCGTGGAACGTGATACGTGATTAGTATGGCGTGGAGCATGAAACGATTGTACTTTGGCGGCTGGAAGCCTGGATTTTACTTTATGTTTTTTAGCCTTCACTTAAGCGTAAAAGGATTTAAGTATTGATTTTCTCTTAACTTATCCGAACGCCCGGCAGCAAAATAAAAACAATCACTAATAGCATAACAACAGCAACAATCAGCCCGTTTCGATTAAGCTGGTCAGGAATGGGTGTTTCGTTTGCAAACGGCCCATGATACTTTCCCCATTGATACTTTATCAAATATGCCCAGAGAAATCCGCTGAATCCCGACCATAATTTGAGGCTGACAACAAAAAGACCTTTTACTCCCAACGGATGCCAAATCGCTAAAATTGTAAACGCTGCATTCACAAAAAGATATGGCAGCAGTAACAATGTTGTGCCGGTTTTTTTGCGGTTTACCGGATCCGCCATATCCCCGGATGTAAATTGCAGCGCCGCTTTACCCACCCAGAAATATCCATAAACGGTTCCCGCCACGCCAATGAGCAAAATCGGCAGACGCACATTCCAGCCGCCGCCCAATAACATCACAATTTTTGCCCAATCACCAGCGGATTTGGGATTAGCAAAAATCGGATCGAAAAACAGGTAGCCGAATCCGGCAAATAAAGAATATCCGCCAAAATAAAGTAGAAAAAGACGTACGAACGGTTTTTGCACCATTCCGTTTCGGTTAAATAGTGCAATACAAACCAGCGCACACAAGATATTAAGCACTGCCGCACTACCGGAAATTATCATTTGCTGCCAAAGTCCCGGTGATGCGCCTTCCGGCCAGCTACTGGCGCTGGCCCAAAACCAAAGTTGATCCCAGGACGCCCCCACCAGTAACGCTGCAATTCCATGACAAACTTCGTGCAAAATCTGCTCGCAGCACAGGGCGACAAATGCTACTATCAATATATTGTAAATTTTGAAGTTATGTGCTGAGTTTGATTGTTCCATTTTGCTTCCTTTGGCATTAGATTTCTTCAACGGATTACTAAATCCAACGAATAAAGCTTTACAGTATAACGCAATTCATAATTAGTTTCAAATTCCAAAGGACTTTGAATAACTTTTTTGGAAATTCTCCGCAAATCGCTACATTATTTTGTTCTAAAAGATTACCCGGCTTGGAGCAAAAAATGAAAAACCTGTTTTCTCCCAATAACCCGCTTTTGCAAAAGACAGTGGGTGTTTACAACAAATACCAGCGTTTTGTGCCGGTATTTGCCTTCCTGGGAGGATTTGGCTGGGACAGCGCCACACTAACCCGTATCGATAAACTGTTCGATAATATTTTTCTGCTCGGCTACATTTTGCTGTTGGGTGGGATTATCATCCTGGCAAACCTGGTTGATAAAGACATCATAAAAAAACCGTTTTTTATAAAACACCGAAATTGGTATCCCATTGTCATTCAGTTTTTGATTGGAGGGCTTTTTAGCGCTTATGTCATTTATTATTTTCGCAGCGCGGCGCTAACGAAAACCGATCTGTTTTTAGTGCTCCTTATTCTGTTGCTTATTGCCAATGAGTTTTTGCGAGAACGGTTGGCGAATATTTATTTTCAGATGTCGCTTTATTTCCTGGTGTGTTTTGCCTTTTTCACCTTTTTCCTTCCGGTGATAACGAAAACCATCAATATATGGCTGTTCGTTGCCGGGGGCATATTGAGCCTGGGCATCATTGCTGGATGTTTATTTATTTTATGGAAAAAATCCGCCATCAAAAGCAAAGAGCAGCTTTGGCGAGTTTCCGCTGTGATTGCCGGGTTGTATATCTCCTTAAATCTCTTTTACAGCCTTAATTTGATTCCACCGGTGCCACTTGCTTTAAAACATGGCAACATTTACCATTTTGCGGAGCGAGTTGAGGGTCAATACCGCTTGCAATTCGAAGCGCCCAGGTGGTATGTCTTTTGGCGAGATGTCGATGACAATTTTCATCGCCTGACCGGGGAGCCGGTTTATTGCTTTGTGTCAGTATTTGCGCCCACGGCGTTAAACACGAAGATTTATCATCATTGGCAAAAATTGATGCCAGAAAAAGATGCCTGGATAACCACCGACCGCCTCGACTATCCTATAACCGGTGGCCGGGATGGCGGTTATCGCGGTTATACGCGCAAACAAAATGTATCGCCCGGCAAGTGGCGCGTGGATGTGGAAACCGAAGACGGGCGATTGCTGGGTAGAATCGATTTTGAGATTGAAGAGATTTCCGAGCGCGATTTCGAGTTGAAAGAAATACATCTATAATACCCAAACTTCTGAAATTAAACATTTTACGAACCCCTTGTTAGCAACATTAAAAGATATTATCTTAAAATTTTTAGGAGTTTATGATGCCTAGAATCGCATTTTTTTTCGGGATTTCCATCTATATGTATATGGACGATCATGGTATTCCACATTGCCATGGTGTGTATGGAGATTATGCTGGTTCTTTTGCAATTAAGGATGGGGCAATTCTTGCAGGCCAAATGCCTCCAAAACAAGAAAAAAAGATTCGGGAATGGATATTGGCAAATCAAAGTGAATTAATGGAGAAATGGAATGAACTCTCAGCTTAAAACACCGTGGAAAAAAGTCGTCTCGGTTTTTCCCGGCGAGAATTTCTCCCTGGAATTAAAATGGGAAGACGGTCGCCAAACAAAACTTTT